>JAFWYI010000111.1 GCA_017522745.1 Mailhella sp. | reverse complement strand
CTGCGGAGCGTGAGGTCGCCGATGAACATATCGAAGGCGAAGCCGAACTCGGCGTACTGCCAGAGCAGCTGCACCATCTTTGCGAGGTCCTGGATGTAGGAGCCGTCGGTACCGATGACGTTGATGACTTCGCCGGAAAGCACGTCCACCGACTGTTCGGCCTTCGTCATGAGGTCGAGCAGTTCAGTAAGGGCGGTGTTGAGCACCAGCTTGGATTCGTGGATGTTGGCGTCTTCAGCGATCATGCTGTCGATGATGCTGTGGCGGCCTTCATCCGTGTGCTCGGCCTTGAGCTTTTCGAGGAGCCACGCCGTGCGGTTGGCAAGCTGCGAGGGCTGGATGTTGATGATGCCGTCATCGCCGCCAAGTATCTGGTCCGTTACCTGGATCCTGTAGATGTCAGGTTCCCAGCGGGAGAATTCATAAATGCTTCCCATACGTTATCCTACATGACATAGACAGGGGACCAGCGCGAGACTGCGCCTTCCACGTCGGTATAGCAGAGCTGGATGAACAGGTGCTTGAGGTTGGCAAGGGCGGCAGGCAGAACAGCGGTCATGGTATCGCTGGTGCTGGCATACTCCGCCGTGAACAGGTTGGAATCCATGGTGCTGGAATCCGACACGCAGATGCTCGTTTTGTACTTATCGATGCCGTAGAGGGACTTGTAGGCAGAACCCTTGACCGTGAGCACAGCGCCGCGCACCGAGGCGGACACGATGGAAGGCTGCTGGATATCCTCTATCCACAGCACGTCGCGCACCGGTTCCACGATGAGGAAGTACACCTTGAAGGGCTGACTGCCGTTGCAGCTGATGCGAAGGCGCAGCTCGCTGGTAGGCAGGGAGTAGAAATGGTCGTCCTTACCGTCGTGGTAGGAGCGCACTTCCTGCTCTTCGGCACGGTCCCACACGGCGCTGCCGCGAAGCTGGTATTCCACCAGCAGTTCGTCTGCAATGCGGTCGTGGCAGATGATGAGCGTACCACGGTCGGCACCTTCAAGGCAGTCCATCCAGCGGGAGATGTACAGGAGCTTTCCGCTCACGGATTCGGCAAAGCCGTCGCCCACAGCCATGGTAGTAGTGGCGAAGCGGCCTTCGGAACGGGTGATGGCAAGGGCCTTGGTGCAGCGGATACGGTGCTCGGTAAGCACGGCACGCACGGTAACGCTTTCCACATTGCCGCCGTCCACATCGCAGATGTAGTACGTTTCGCCTTCTCTGATACCGGAGGTGTCTTCCACGTCGATGGATTCGTCGCCTGCGATTTCAGAGAGAAGGGCGGTGGAGCCGAAGGTGCGCAGCGTGGTGTCGGCCGTGAAGAGTTCGTACTCATTGCTCACACCGGCGTATTCCCAGCTGAGCGGGATGAGCTTTTTGAGCGAAGCCGCCATGGACAGGGTCATGCTGTCGAGGTCGTCGGCGGCTTCTCTGGTGCGAACCACTTCCTGTTCCACACCGGCTATGTCGTCTTTCAGCTCGTTGGTACCATGGTCGAGAGCCAGCTTGCTTTCGGGGATGAGCGTGCCTTCCGTGAAGTCGTCATCGGTAAGCTGGTGGTGGCCTTCCTCGCTATGTTCGGCAGTAAGCAGAGCGTGCAGGAACAGGGTTCTGTTGCCAAGCTGGCGGGCCTGGATATTGGCAGGGCCATCGGTCCCGGTAACAGGGTCGTACCCGCGCACCGCATCGGAGATCTCAAGCTGGTAGATGGAATTTTCCCACCGGGCTTCACAGGGGATAGCGTAGGACTGTTCCATTAGTTAGCTCCTGAAGGGGTGTAGACGGAAACGAGAGACCATTCAGACCACTCGCCCTCGACGGTACACTGGCGTACCTGCCAGTAGTAGGTCGTGCCGAGTTCGAAGGTGTACTGCTTGTGGACAAGGCTGTTGAAGTCCCACACGGTGGCATTGCCGAAGGATTCGGAAAACACGGGGTTGGCCAGGATGTGGGCCATGTCGGGGTCGCTGGCGATGCGGAATTCCGTGCCGCCGTACTTAGCGTCGTACAAGGCGCCGAAGCGGGTGATGGCAAAATCGCCGCGGGCTTCCGGTACGCGTACCATGCCGAGCTGCACGTCGGACGCGGCGGGCATGACGCAAAGATGGTCGATATCCGCACTGGTGGCAGCCGTGATGCGCAGTTCGAAGGGAGCGCCGTTGGTGGACACTTCGTACACGGTGTAGGCAAGGCCTTCGGCAAGTTCGGAACGAACGTAGCCTGCCGGACGCCACTCGCTGTCTTCTTCGATGCGGTAATCCACAGTGAAGAGGTTGCCGGTGGCATGGCAGATGAACAGGCGGGACTTGTCGCGGGTGGCTTCCACGTGCACGGGTTCCGTGATGTACACGGTACCGGCATCGGCATGGGCGGAACCTTCGGAAACAGCCCACGTGGTCTTCACGAAGCGGCCGCTGTTTTTAAGATCCACATCCAGCTCACGGTCGAGCAGCATGCGGTTTTCGGTAAGGATGGCAGCCACGGTGTACATGGCCCCGTTGGCGTCGAGCAGGAACACGTCGCCCACTTCGATACCCTCGGTGCTTTCCACGTCCACGGAGTCGTCACCGGCGATGGTTTCCAGCACAGGCAGGGAAACTTCGGGCAGGAGGCTGAATGCCTTGTTGAACAGGTCGAAGGCGTAGCCCTGCGCACCGAATTCCCAAGAGAGAAGAAGAGCCTGATAAATGGCGTTGAACGGCGTGCCTTCCGCACCCTGAGAGTTGTTGATGAGGCCCATGAGGGCGTTCACACTGCCAAGGGCCGCTTCGACACGGGCGTAGATGGAACCGGTGCTGGTGGACAGGGCGAGCTTGGATTCGGCTATGCCGGCATCTTCAGCAACATCGTCCTGCGTGAGGACGTGCGCACCCTCAGGGCTGTGCTGTGCGCTGAGAAGAGCGCGCAGTACCTGCGTGCGGTTGGCAAGCTGCTGGGCCTGCCGGTTGTTCACGCCAAGCTCGCCGCCCATGAGAGGATCGGTGCGTTCGATGCTGTAGATCGGCGCTGTCCATTCGAGTTTTTCTTTCAGGACACCCATGGACACTCCTAGAAGATAATGGACCAGTCGCCTTCGAAGTACAGGTCGGAGGACTTGTGGATGACCCTGCGGACCTTGCGCGAGAAGAGGGAGTTGTCGGAACAGATGAGGCCGTATTCGGAAATATCCATGTCATTGGCTTCGTCGTAGCCGAGCGACCAATTGAAGGTGACGACGCCGGGTTCCGGGAAGGTGTGGCCCACAAGTTCGTTGATGTAGGGAGCGGTAAGGGCGGTGTCGGTAGGCACGGCGGTGTTCGTTCCGGTGCCAACGCCAAACCGAGTGATGATCTTGCCGCTGCTGCCTTCGCTGATGAGGGCGGCAAGGGCGCTTTTGGCATCGTTCACGATGACGTTGTGATCTTCGTACTGATCGACGACTTCACCGGACTTGTTGCGAACGCGCTGGCGGAAAACGCCGCGCATCGGCTTCGATGCATCCGAGAACAGACTTTTTGCCATAATGAGTGTACCTGCTTGAAGAAAATAAAAGCAGATTTGCTGCCAAATCTGCTTAAATATTGGGTTGGCCCAGTAGGCGAGTTCAACGGGCGTGAATCCGTAGGGTAAAGCTGTCGCTCATGCCTGAAGGGGTGCCGAAGGCTATGCCGGTGTACGAGAAGGTGCCATCGAATACGCGCTCGGAATACCTGTCTGCAAAGGGCAGAACACGGGTGAAGATGCGGAAGAGGTCCTCAGGGGTGTTCACGCTGTCCACAAGGTTCTGGGCACGGATGTGCATTTCCATGACTTCGTTGCTGGAAGGCCCGTTGAAGTAGCCGAACACGAACTCGCCGTCGGGGTTCACCTTGCCGTCGTACCGGTGCAGGAGCTTTTCAGGGGTGGCGCTTTCCCAGCTGTACACGTCGTCGAGCCTGAGGCCCATGCCGGTGATGGTCATGGGGTCTGGCGCGTTGTTGTGGCAGATGGAAGGTACGGCGTCGTAATCCAGGTCGCCATCGAAGTCCTCGGCGTTTTCAAACCACGGCTGATGGCGGTGCAGGGTTCCGTCGGTATCGTCGTAATTGGAATCGCCGTTGAATACCAGCGGCACGGGCACAGCGTCCTTGCCGTGGTCCTGATCGGGCCAGCAGTAGTAGTTATGCGTACCGTCGAAGTTGAGCGCACCGAAGGAGTGATAGGTGTTCAGAGACAGGTGGGCTGTCATCTTGGAATCTTCTTCCATTTCCACCTTGTCGGCAAACGCCACTTTGAACACAGCCTGCACGAAGGGGTACAGGTACACCGGTATGCCGGATTCGATGATGCTGTAGATCTCGTTTATCTGGGCAAGGTAGGTTTCGTACGTTTCGTAGGAAACGCCCAGCTTGATGTACAGCACGTTGTACTTGAGCACCTTGTCCATGAGCGTGTCGCGCTGGGACTTGGTAAGGTTCACGTCGCCTTCCGTAGCCACGAAGATACCCTGCGGGAAGTCCACGCTTTCCCACCAGTTAGGGGTGGAGATGTAGTCGTGCACTTCGCTGAAAGTGGCCAGCATGGTGTATTGGGGCAGCGTTTGCCCCACGGACACGCTGAGCGTGGAAAACGTGTAGGTGTAGTAGGTGGCCTTGTCGGTTTCGATGCAGATGTAGGAAGACTCGTCAGCCGTGGGCATGGGAGTCAGGTGGGCATCGGTGTAGTAGACAGCCTGCACGGTTTCATCGGCGTACCGGGTGTAGGGCACGCCGTACAGGATGTTGATGGTGCTCTGGATGGCCTTTACGGTTTTGGTTTCCGTGTAGAAGTGCATGAGGGCGTTGACGAACCAGCGGTACTGGGTGCTGTCCACAGCCTTCTTGTACAGGAAGCGGCCGTAGCGCTCGTAGATGACGGTGGAGCTGAGCGCGTAGTCGCAGGCCCAGAGCAGCATTTTGCGCGACTTGAGGCCCTCGATGGCGTAGGCGTAGGAAACGATGTTCTTGTCGTTGAACAGGTCGACGTAGAACTTGTAGCCCTTGCCCGGAACAACATCGAAGTGTTCGCCCTGCTCAAGGATGACGGGCGATTCGAAAAGGCTGGTGGTGAGGTAGCGCGTTTCCCGAAGTTCGGGGACCGGGACGAACAGGTGGTCGCCTCGGTTTTCGAAGTCGTCCTCATCGAAGACCAGCAGTTCGAACTGGCTGGAGGAATCCACAGGGATGTCCAGGATGTTCGAGGACAGCACGAGGTCGAGGAGGCGCGTGTACTCCTTGGACGTGCTGACTACGGAGCCGGAAGCCGCGTACTGCAGGGGTTCGAGGTCTCTGTAGTAGTCTGTCCAGAAGTCGCCAAGGGCGGTGAGCACGCCGCGACTCTGCAGGGAGAACCCGCTGAGTTCGCTGAGTACGTCGCCTGCCGGGGTGGAAGCGGACTTCTGCTTGTAGGGGAAAATAGCCATCAG
>JAFWYI010000110.1 GCA_017522745.1 Mailhella sp. | reverse complement strand
ATGGAGCGCATCAACACGGCGAGCATCGCCTATGACTAGGGAGCCGCCATGTCGTACCTCGTTCTGCACATGGATAAGTTCAAGCGCGAGTCCTTGCGCGGCATCCAGAGCCATAACAGGCGCGAGCGGCGAAGTCATTCCAACCCCGACATCCGACCCGAGCGGCGAGGCGCGAACTACGAACTGCACCAGCCAGAAGTGCGCGACTACGCCCGCTCGGTGCAGGCCAGAATCGAGGCTCTCAACCTGCCCAAGGCCGTGCGCAAAGACGCAGTCGTGCTCTGCGGCCTGATTGTCACTTCTGACCTGCCTTTCTTTGCGCGTCTGTCACCAGAGGAACAGCGGCGCTTTTTCGAGGAGAGCCGCGACTTCCTAACCCGCTTTGTGGGGCAGGAGAATGTCATTTCCGCCATGATCCACATGGACGAAAAGACGCCGCACATGCACTTCCTGCACGTCCCGGTGACGCCGGATGGGCGGCTCAACGCCAACGCCATCTACACGAGGGAAAGCCTGCGCCGCCTGCAAAATGAGATGCCGGAGCATCTTCAAGCCTGCGGCTTCCGCATTGAGCGAGGCGTGGAGCAGGTGCCCGGTGCGAGGCGCATCCACCTGAACACCCGCGAGTTCAAGCAGGAGAAGGAAGAGCGCGAGCGCATCGCCGCCGATAACTTGAAAGTCCTGCGCCATGCTCTCGATACGCTCTACGCGGCGAACGAACTCGAAGAGCATCTCAAAGGCAAAATCAAGGACTACGAGAAGCAGGCCCGCGAGGCCGAACGGTATCTCTCCCGAAATGAGGAGCTGCCCGAAGCGTCCATGTTCAATTTCAAGACGGTGCTGGCACAGGCGCGACGCGTCATTGCGGAGCAGAAAAGGGCTCTTGCTGAAAAGGCCATTCTGGAGGGGCGGAAGGAAATCGTTGATGGACTTCTTGCCGAGCGAAATCGCGAACTGAAAGAACAGGCCCGCAGGATCGACCGCCTCCTCCTAGAACTTGAGGAAGTCAAAGCTCAAAAGAACAAAGCCGAAGGTGAGGCGCGTGCGTTCAAAGAGTTCATCGCTCAGCCCTAAGAAAAGCTACGCTTCGAGCAGTTCCTCGCCGACAAGCAGAAAGAGAAGCGCCGTGCCGAAATGGAGCGGCAAGCCAGCCTCGCTTCACGCAAGCTTGCGCCGTCCGGCGAAGACGATGTTCCTTCCTTCTCCCCTCGATAATCTAAGCTCTCCAGACTTGGCCCATGACCCAAGATATAGCCCACTATGTTTTGCATGGGCAAAACGTGGGCGACCGTCCCGCTCGACCGGGAATCGGTGCACCTCTAACCCGACGTGAGAATGCCGTCGAAAGGAAAAAACACATTATGTCGACCAATACCGAAACTGTACGCAAGATTCTGGCGGAATTTCCCAATCTCCAGAACGAGAAAAAGACGCTCGAAGGCAACCTCAGTATGTCGTTTCGCGACGCTATCCGCTCCCTTTATCCGACTCTTCAACGTATGAGGAAGCGAGGCTTCAAGATCAAAGAAATAGCTGAAAAACTGAACGAATATGGTGTCTACATCACTCCTGTAACACTGGCCAAATACATGAATGAACTAGGAAAGAAAAAGAAATCGAAACAGGACGAAGCAAGAAAAGGAGAATAATTCCCACTTTGCCTTTATCACTACCATTATGGTGATCTTTCAACTACATAGCCTTTGATAAATCACAGATAAGAAACGGCTAGGAACATTTTCAGTACCTAACCGTTTCCTATCCACTTGGCTGATTATTTTCATCATTCAAAAAGGCCGAGGCCGAAATGGGCCATGCTCCCTATTGAGAAAGGAATTCGGACGGGATCTTTAAAGATAAGGCGAAAGCCAAAGCCTATCTGTGTGCCTTTATTCTTGCGTTGACGTCGGAAATTTATCCACTCAATATGCTGACCATCACCAATCTGTAACTTTGATTCGGGGCGAATCTCTATTGGAGCGGGAATACCAAGTTCCGTACATGAACGAAGTATTTCTGCTTCAATCCATTCTGCATAGCTTCCTTATTGGGCTTGTAATGTCGTCCGAAAACGACAGGAGTACGACTAATGACCTCTGTAGCTATAGGAAATTCCGAAGCCGGTACAGCATTCAGGAACACCAGTTCTCCCAGATCTTCCCGCCCTACCCAGAGTTTACGGAGACTCTCGAATGCCATCCTTTCTTCATCGGTCACAGCTCGGGGCGAGAACACACGAACATGGTCGATCCTCCCATCTCCATCAAGATCGCACGGCCAGTAGAAGGCATGCTTATGCCCTTTGAGCGGAAAACCCATGGCATCTTTTCCGCTGAAAAGAGACGAAACTCTCGATTCTTCACCGCCGCAGATCTGGCGGTGTCTGCTCATAAGTCCCGCACGAACTCGATCTGCTATAGTGACCGTTTCCGTGACGGGGGGAAGCGGTTTAGCGTACAGAGCATAGGTAACGATTATTCCCTCATGTTCACTATTGCGGCTGGCAGTATCGTGGCGTCGTTGATAAACAATAGCGTAACGCTGCTTATTCAACAGGGGGTGCCGATTCCATCCTTTTTTCTGAAGATCAGCCGTAGAAAAAATGAGTGTTTCCATCCAGGTACAATCTCTGAGATTCTTCTTGGCCCCCGTAGGTAAATCCAAGGTCATCACGGCCATGCTGAAAGCTATCCACGCGCAGGAAGACAAAGAGTCAGCCCT
>JAFWYI010000109.1 GCA_017522745.1 Mailhella sp. | reverse complement strand
GGTTTCCCGGTACTCGCTCATACATGCCACACGGATGGCCCGCAGGCAGGCAAGCGGCGTCATGCCGGTTCGTTGAACGAGGTACAGGGCTGTAATGGCTGTGAAAGCGATGCCTGCCGTCCACCATGTCCAGTGGAAGAGCCAGAGCAGAACGGGGAAAACTGCTCTCGCGTCCAGAATGAAGATTTTGGGGGACAGGCCGGTGTCGCGCCACAGCACGTCATTCCTCAAAGAGGTCTCCTATCGAGCTTCGTTCCGAACGGATGGCGAGGAACTTTTCCCGGGAGATAAGCTTCTTTCTGTACGCTCTGCGGGCCGCCGTCTGTATGCTCTGCCCATCGGTCAGGAGCAGTTTCTCGATGGTGGGAATGAGAAATTCCGGCTCCAGCTTGAGGAGCTTTTCCCGGATTTCAGGCGTAAAGACGAGGAACTCGCGCAGAGCCACACGTCCCAGGCCGTCCTTTCGGGGAACCAGTCTCTGCGTCACGATGAGCCGCAGGCTGGAAAGAAGCGTGGCGGTTATCTGGGAACGTTCGTTCGCAGGAAAGACGTTGATGATGCGGCTCAGAGTCTCCGGCACTGAGCGGGTATGCACGGTGGAGTACGCCGCCACGCCGATTTCCGCGCTTTCGATCATGCCGCGCAGGGTTTCAGGGTCACGGCTTTCACCGATAAGCACCACGTCAGGGGCGGTACGCGTAGAGTTGCGGGTTGCCTTGAGGAAGGACGGCAGATGTTCGGGAATGGAGGTCTGCGAAACAGGGCCGCCGACATTGGGTACGGCATCGAACTGAAATTCGATGGGCGACTCGTATGTGCAGACATTGCGCCCGCCCTTTTCGATGATGTTTCGCAGTATGGCGGCCAGAAGAGTGGACTTGCCGCTGCCCATGACTCCAGTGACCAGCACGAGACCGTTGGAGGGAGTCGCGTTGTCGAGAATCTTCTTTTCGACACCAAGGTCTTTCAGCGAAGGAGGCATGGAGGGAATGGCGCGGAAGGTGATTTTTACACCGGTGCTGTAGCCTTCCGCCACGGACATGGCGTTACCGCGAAAACGCTGGCGACAGCCTCGCGTCTCTTCGATTTCATAGGCAAAGTCGTAGTCGGTCTGGCCGGAAAGAAGAACTGCCGACACGGAGTTGTTGCGCGTGATTTTTTCCAGCACCGGAATCAGCTCATCGGTACTGATGGGGCGGCGCGTGACCTTCTTCCATTCGCCGTTGAGCCTCATCCATGCCGGTTTGCCGGAACAGAGGCAGAGATCGGACATCCCGAGCTGGGCAGCCCAGAGCAGAAGTTTATTGATGGACGCACTGTCCCAGCGGATGACAGGTTCGTCAGGGTAAAAGGGCATTAATTCTCCTTGTTCGTTTGAGGTTTGAGGATGAAGGCGGAAGGTTTGGTGATGCGGTACACCTTCTGCCCGATATTCAGTCTGTTTCCGTGGGAGGACTTACTCCATCCCAGCACCGAGGAGGAAATCTGCACTCTGCTGAGAAGATGCTGGGCAGTGAGCAGGTGAGAGAGCATGGCTCCCCGGTAGCTTCTCACCATGCGGGAGGCATTGTCGGCATAGAGGTGGTCAGCTTCTTCCATACCGCGAGCCCATGCCTCACGGACGGCTTCACGCCAGAGAGCGCGTTCTTCCAAGGTTTTCGGCAGAAGTGCAGGATTGGGCTTTTCCGGTTCAGGGAAGCCGTCCGTCATCATGAAGTCCCGCCAAGTGGGGATGACGGAAACGTACTTTGCCGGTTCGAGCATCTCGTAGGTGGTCTTTGCCGTGGTCGCGGTATCGCCCTTGTCGATACGCATGGATGCACCGGCCTTTGCCAGAATAGGCGGCATAATGACCACATCGCCCTGCGTAAGCATGAGAGGTGCGAAGTTGAACGCCGTGTCCATGACGGAACTGAACTCTTCGGTTCTCTGGATAAGCTGGCGGTATCGCCACGACATGGCTGTCTGGAAGGACACGAGCTGCGCGGCCTCCCGAATGGCGGAGGGACGGATATTCTTGACGGCTCCTGCTTCGGCTTCCTGTTGCTCCAGCGTCAGAAGTTTCTTTAGCTCGTCCGGCTCTCCCTTCTGAGGGGCGGCAGACAGCGAAGCGGGAATGTGAACATTCAGAAGCTGTTCAGCTTCAGTCTGTTCGTAAGAAGCGTCGTGCGGAGTAAACGTGGCGTTGTCATGGCTGCCTTCAGCCGCGTCAGGGGCATTGATGACTGAGGGAGGAACAGGCGTAGGAGTCTGTCCAACCTGCTTCCCCGCACATCCCATAAGGGAGGAACAGGTCAGGCACATCAGTGTCAGGGCAAGGATTTTGCGGTTCACGGACGCGTCTCCTTGGCAGAAGTTCGTGCCAGCGTGATTGTCCTGGCGATGGGGTCGACACGGATTTCCGCACGAGGCTGGGTCTGCCATGCGAGGTCTTCAAGGATGTCATAGGCCGAGCGTTCCAGCCCGTTGACGACCACAGTGACAGGCTGTGCCGACGGTGTTCCCTTTTCCTTATAGCGGTAGCCAAGCTGAAGGCAGATCTCTTTCAACGCTCCATCCACAGGGCCAGTCCAGGATATGGTGATGGGATGGGCAAGAGCCGGATCGGGAGGGGGAAGGAGCGGCTGAAGACCCTGTCCGCGAAGTCTGGCCAGCATGGTCAGGTCGCCGTGAGCCTGCTCCGCCGCCTGCCCCAGCGTGACGGCTACGAAGTCCGCAGAATCAGGCACAGAGTACGGAGTTTTCTCCGCACAGGCGGCAAGGGACAGGCAGCAGCAGATGCGAAGATACTGCGTACCCATCTCAATGATGCTCTCATCCGTGGTCTGTGCCGCAAAGAAGAAGCGGCTGAAGAACATGCCGAAGATGAAGAAAATGATAAATCCAATGAAGGAAAGGATCAGACCGTTTTCCGCCGCCTTACGGGCACGCTCGTGATCTTTTGCGCCGAGAGCTCGGCTGAGCAGCGCGTTCATACCAACACCCATACCGGTGGCAAGACCGATCATCAGGTTCTGTGCCGGGAACGCCAGCGACACGGCGGTGAGCGCCTGTTCACTCAGTTGGGACACGAAAACACTATCGACAATATTATACAGCGCCTGCACCAGCATAGACGCCATCATGGGAAGGGACATATTCAGTACCAGCTTTTTCACCGGCATAACGCCCATCTTGTTTTCCTGCTGCAAAATGTTCACTCCTATACATACTAATTTTTCACAACCGTGGTATTATAGCAGTATTCCTCTGATCTGTACAGTAGAAAAACAAACAAAATTCAACCTGTTCATCCTTGTTTTTCCGCTGCCGTTTGACATTTTCGCACAAATCCCCCATAATGACCAAAGAAAGGCATTTTCCGCGAAGGAGGCGCCATGAAAAGCACATTTGAGATCATTTACGAAGCGGTGAAGATGATCCCCAAGGGTTCTGTCGCAAGCTACGGTCAGGTGGCGGCGGCTGCGGGTAATCCCCGTCTCGCCCGAGTGGTGGGTTACGCTCTGCACAGC
>JAFWYI010000108.1 GCA_017522745.1 Mailhella sp. | reverse complement strand
GCTCCGGGCACGAAACTTACTAAAAACAGTACCTGCACCGTCTGGCTGGTCGACACGCTTCCCACGGCGGAAACGGAACCACAGCCTCCAAAGGAGTGATCCATGCGTCTCACCTCTTCCCAGCTTTGTGACGAGCTTCGCCAGAAGATACGCAATATCCAGACTGATTCCCGCAAAGTCGAGGAAGGCGATGTGTTCGTGGCTCTGCCCCCTGCCGTTCCCGGTGAGCGGGACAACAGCGCCGCCCACATAGCCATGGCGCTGGAGAAAGGCGCGTGGGGCATAGTGGCCCCGGCCAGTGTCCTGGAAGCCTCCGATATATCCTTTAAGAATGATCGCAGCCACGCATGGCTCCTTGTGGACGATGTGCGTGCCCAGCTCGGCAAGCTGGCGGCAGCCCGCTTCGGCACCGAAGATCTGGACTTCCCGGTCATCGCCGTCACCGGTACCAACGGCAAGACCACCTGCGCCTATCTGCTGGAACATCTCTACCGCTCCAAGGGCATGCCCGTTGGCGTGATGGGCACCATCAGCTATCGCTGGCCCGGTCACGATGAGCCCGCCCCGCTCACCACGCCTGACTGCCTTACCCTGCACCGCTCGCTTGCCGCCATGCGTGAGGCCGGCGTGAAAGCCGCCATCATGGAGGCGTCCTCCCACTCCATCGACCAGCAGCGCATCGCAGGTATCACCTTCAGCGCCGTGGCCTTCACCAATCTCACACAGGATCATCTCGACTATCACAAGACCATGGACGCCTACTATCAGGCGAAACGCGGCCTGTTCGCCAATTTCCCTGCCAAGAACAAAGCCATGGTCGTGAACGGTGACGACGAGTTCGGCCGCCGCATGCTGGCAGAATTCCCGCAGGCCCTCTGCACCGCCATACGCTGGCCTGCCAACGACCGCCCCTGCCTGCTGGCTGATGTGCGCCGTGCCGATACCTCCGGCCTTGAACTCCATTTCTACTGGCAGAAAAATCGCGAAGAACGTGTCGACTGGCATCTGCACAGCCCGCTCGTCGGCCTCCACAACGCCAGCAACCTGCTCACCGTGAGCGGCATCGCCCTGAGCCTCGGCTTCACCCCCGAAGATCTGCAGTGCTTCAG
This sequence comes from Mailhella sp., assembly GCA_017522745.1. Lineage (GTDB taxonomy): Bacteria > Desulfobacterota > Desulfovibrionia > Desulfovibrionales > Desulfovibrionaceae > Mailhella. The sequence continues at coordinate 1,501 of JAFWYI010000108.1, read as the reverse complement.
CGGCTTCATGGGTGTGCCCGGCAGACTGGAACGCATCGCCACACCCACTGCAGACATGGCCTGGCTCCCCGGTGCCGGGACCGGCATCTTCGTGGATTACGCCCACACGCCCGATGCCCTCGTCCGAGTACTCGACGCCCTGCGCGAAGCCAAGTTCAAACGCATCATCACCGTATTCGGCTGCGGCGGCGACCGTGACCGCACCAAACGCCCGCTCATGGCGAAAGCCGTGGCAGAAAAGAGCGACGTGGCTATCGCGACCTCCGACAACCCGCGCACCGAAGACCCGGAAGCCATCCTCGACGACGTGATGCCCGGCCTCGAAGGAGCCCGCGAAGTCTATCGCGAAGCCGACCGCCGTAAAGCCCTCGAACTGGCCGTAAGCCTGCTTCGCCCCGGTGATGCCCTGCTCGCCGCCGGCAAAGGACATGAAGATTATCAGATCATTGGCACGGAAAAGATCCATTTCAGTGATCAGGAGACCCTCAAGGAGCTGCTCTCGTGCTGATGACACTGGAACAGGCGGCTCAGGCCGCAAATGCTGATATACGTTACCCTTCCGACATAGTGCTGAAGGGGGCCGCCTCTGACAACCGCAAGGTGCTTCCCGGTCAGCTCTTCGTGGCCATCCCCGGGGAGCGCTCCGATGGGCACGACTACGCCGCCGCCGCTGTCGAAGCCGGTGCCGCCGCAGTACTTGCCGAACGTGACCCCTTCGGCGGCGAAGCCAAGGCCCCCGTCCTGCTCGTGGAGAACAGCGTCCAGGCTCTCGGGCGCATCGGTCATGCGTGGCGCAGCGCCTTCGAAGGACGCGTCGTGGGCATCACCGGCACGGCCGGCAAGACCACGACCAAGGAACTGCTCGCCCACATCCTTTCCATGCGCGGCAAAACGGCCCGCAACCTCATGAACCTGAACACGCAGGTGGGCATGCCCGTTTCCATGATGGCCGCCGATGGCGATGAAGCCTTCTGGGTCATGGAAGCAGGTATCAGCAATCCTGACGATATGGACGAACTCGGTCCTGTCATGGAACCTGACCTTGCCATCATCCTCAACGTGGGCGCAGGTCACACGCAGGGACTGGGACAGAAAGGCACAGCCCATTACAAGGCGAAGCTGCTGCGCTATGTCCGCAAAGAAGGCATCGCTCTCGTCAGTGCCGACTATGACGACCTCGTGCGCGAAGTGCGCAGTGTCCGCCCCGAAGCCATTTTCTTCTCCACCCGCGGTCGACCTGTACCGTATCGCGCCAGCTACCTCGGGCTTGACGAAAACGGTCGTGGCAACTACCGTCTCTGGCTCGACGACATCGGCCTCGATGTCAACTGCGCGCTCACCGGCACCTACGCCGCAGAGAACATCCTTGCCGCCGCAGCCGCCGCTCATCTTCTCGGCCTCACCAGAGAAGAGATAGCGGAAGGTGTGAAGACCGCCCCGCTCCCGGCACAGCGTTTCGCGCGGCATGACATCCCCGGCTGGATCGTCATCGACGACACTT
>JAFWYI010000107.1 GCA_017522745.1 Mailhella sp. | reverse complement strand
GCTTCCTTGGCGGCCCATCGTCCGGCCACATAGGCGAGGCGGCGCTTCGGCTCTTCGGGCAGTGCGTCACGTTCGGCATCGGTGAGGATGCGCGCAAGGAAGCGTTCCCCCATTTTTTCCAAGGAGTTCTGGATGCGCGGCAGCGCTGTGAGATCGAATCCGGTTCCGAGTATCATGATCGTATCAGTGGAAGATGTTCCAGAGCATTTCACAAGCCGTCACGTAGAGGAAAACGGCAAAAAAACGCCGCAGTACAGGTACGGACAGCGTGTGGGCCAGCTTCACGCCCAGCGGCGCGAAGAACACGCTGGTACAGGCAATGCCCAGTGTGGCAGGCAGGCTCACGTAGCCCAGAGTCCAGTTCGGAAGGTCGGGGGCTCCCCATCCCACGATGACGAATCCGATGGTCCCTGAGACGGCGATGGGCCAGCTTATGGCCGCTGAGGTCCCCACGGCCTGCCGCATCTCCACGCCGCACCAGCGAAGGAAGGGGACAGACATACTGCCGCCGCCCAGCCCTACAAGGCTGGACACGCCGCCGATGGTGAAACCGGCAGCCGCCAGAGCGCCGCGTCCCGGCATGGTCCTGCGGGGATGAGGATAGAAATCGAAGAGCATCTGTGTGGCGACGCAGAGCAGGAAGGCGACGAAAAATCCTCGTAACCCGGAAGTGGACATCCGTGAAGCCAGCCATGCGGCACAGATGGTCCCCAGTACGATAGCCGGGGCCAGACCTTTCACATAGCCCCAGAGTACGCCGCCGCGTCTGGCGTGGGACCGCGCACTCGATATCGCGGTGAAGAGGATGCTCGACAGAGAAGTTCCGACCGCCAGATGCATGATGAGTTCAGCTGGGATATCTCCCTGAAGCCTGAATATCATGTTCAGCAGCGGCACGACTACCAGCCCCCCGCCAATGCCGATGAGCCCAGACAGAAAACCTGCTATGGCGCCGCAAAGGATATAAAGGAAAAGGATAGTCGTCATAGTATATTTTACCGTATATTCCCTGTCTTCTGAACACTTGGCGCCGACCTGCGCCGCGTGCGGGGCTGGTCGGCGCCAAGAAAGTGCAGGTGCAGGAGGATCATCCTCCTGCCGGGGGCATGGGGGCAGCGCCCCCATATCTTTTAAGCAAGGATATCCTTGCTGATAGCGGCAACGTTGGCACAGCCGGTGAGGGCCATGGCGGAGGTGAGCTGGCCCTTGATCTGGCCGAAGTACTTCACCACGCCTTCGGTCTCGCCGCCGATAGCGGCCACGGAGATGGGACGGCCGATGAGTACAGCCTTGGCACCAAGGGCGAGGCACTTGAGCACGTCGGTGCCGGAACGCACGCCGCCGTCCACGAGGACGGTGAGCTTGTCGCCCACGGCTTCGGCGATAGCGGGAAGGACTTCAACGCCGCCGGGGGTGCCGTCGAGCACGCGACCGCCGTGGTTGGAGACCACGATGGCGTCCACACCGGCTTCAGCGGCGATCTGGGCTTCGGACACGGTCATGATGCCCTTGATGATGAGCTTGGCACCGCGATCATGCACGAACTTGACGATCTCAGCCAGACGGGCAGGACTGGTAGGAGCCACGGGGCGGCCCATGAGACGCAGGGTCACGAGACCGGCGGCGTCCACGTCCACGCCCACCACGGGGCAGCCAGTGGCGGTAGCGGCTTCAAGCTTGGTCCAGAGTTCTTCGCCTTCCCAGGGCTTGATGAAGGGGATGCCCCAGCCTTCAGCCTTGCGGATGGAGTCGAAGGCGCTGCCGGAGATGACAGGGGGCACGCCATCGCCACCGCAGCCGATGACACCAGCCTGCTTGGAGCCGGCGATGACGGCTTCAGCATACATGGCTTCGTCCACGGGGTTCTGTTCAGCGCCGCCCATGTTGAAGGCCACGCCGCCGATAGGAGCGGCCATGACGGGCATGGAGAGCTTGAGGCCCAGCACTTCAGTGGAGGTATCGGGCAGGGCGGCGTCATGCAGGCAGCGCATGGCAAGCTTTACGTTGGCAAGGGCTTCAACGTTGGCGCGGAAGGAAGAACCGGTGCCGAGACCGCCCATGCCGGGCACTTCGCCGGAACAGACGCGGCCGTCACAGACGGGGCAGACGCGGCAATGGCCTTTCATGCGTTCGCGGGCAAGCTGCTTGATGGTGTTCATGAAAACTCCTATGCGGTAATAAGGTAATGGACTGCTGGGTACGAAGGAAAAGCGTGGCCGGATGACGACCACACCATAAAGGCAGATCAGGCGTAGCGCTGTTCAAGCTCGGCGGCGGAGCTTTCCACAGCAGCTTTGTAGCCGTCGCGTTCAGCGCGGATGAGGGCGGCCACGCGTTCGTCGCTGAGGGCTATGATCTGGGCGGCGAGCCAGGCGGCGTTCTTGGCACCGTTCAGTGCGACCGTGGCGACCGGGAAACCGGAAGGCATCTGCACGGTAGCATAGAGAGCATCGAGACCACCGATGGGGGAACCGGCCACCGGGATGCCGATGACAGGCTTGATGGTGCGGGCGGCCACGGCACCGGCGAGGTGAGCAGCCATGCCGGCGGCACAGATATAGACCTGCACACCGTCCGCTTCCAGCTCATCCATGAGCTGAGCAGTGCGCTCGGGGGTGCGGTGGGCGGAAGTGATGGTGTAGCGGTAGGAGATGCCGAGCTGCTTCAGCACCTTGGCGCAGGCACCGACGATGGGATCGTCAGAAGCGGAACCGATGAAGATGGCTACCTGAGTCATGAGGAAATCCTTGTGTTTCGGAAAGGGCGCCGACCATCCTTAGCCCCATAAGGGGGGAGGTCGGCGCTCCGGGATATGTTCGTTATGCCAGTCCCAGACGCTTCAGGCCTTTGAGGCCGATATCGGTACGGATCTGGCTGTTTTCCATGGAGAGGCAGGCCATGCCTTCGTAGGCGCGGGCCTGAGCTTCCTTGAGGTCTTTGCCCAGAGCAGTGGCGCAAAGCACGCGGCCGCCGTTGGCGAGGATCTGGCCGTCCTGAGCCTTGGTGCCGGCCTGGAAGACGTACACGCCATCCAGTTCGTTGGCCTTTTCGATGCCGGAGATAGGCATGCCCTTGGGGTAGGAGCCGGGATAGCCCTTGGCGGTGAGTACGACACCGAGGGTGGAGCGTTCGTCGATGTCGAGCGTCACCTTGTCCAGCTCACCGGCGATGCAGGCCTGCATGATGTCCACAAGGTCGCTCTTGAGGCGCATGAGCAGGGGCTGACATTCGGGATCGCCGAAACGGGTATTGTATTCCAGAACCTTGGGACCGTCGGCAGTCATCATGAGGCCGGCGTACAGGATGCCCTTGAAGGGAGTGCCGCGGCGAGCCATTTCCGCGAGGATGGGACGAGTCACGATGTCGGCCATGGCGTCGAGCTGGTCATCGGGCAGGATGGGGGCGGGGCTGTAAGCGCCCATGCCGCCGGTGTTGGGGCCCTTGTCGCCGTCGAACACGGCCTTATGGTCCTGAGCGGAAGGCAGGGGCAGGGCGGTGGTACCGTCGCAGAAACTGAGCAGGGAGACTTCCTCGCCCACGAGGAATTCTTCGATGAGTACGGTGCTGGAGGCGTCGCCGAAGGCGCTGCCATCGAACATGAGATCGAGGGCGGCCTTCACTTCTTCATCGGTCATGGCCACGATGACACCCTTACCGGCGGCAAGACCATCGGCCTTGACCACGAGAGGGGCACCGTGTTCGGCCACGAAGGCTTCGGCGGAGGCGCGGTCGGAGAACACACCGGCGGCGGCAGTGGGCACGCCAGCAGCGTTCATGATCTCCTTGGCAAAGGCTTTGCTGCCTTCGAGCTTGGCGCAGGCGGCCACAGGGCCAAAGCAGGGGATGCCGGCGGCCTGCATGGCATCCACCACGCCAAGAGTGAGGGGCAGCTCAGGGCCAGGCACCACGAGGTCGATGGCCTTTTCCTTGGCGAAAGCCACGAGGCCTTCGATGTCGCTGTCCTTGATAGCCACGTTGGTGGCGATGGAGGCGGTGCCGCCGTTGCCGGGGGCCACATAAAGTTCTTCCACGTCGGCTCGCTGGCTGAGCTTCCAGGTAAGGGCGTGCTCGCGGCCGCCGGAACCAATGATGAGAATACGCATCGTCAACCTCTTGTTATTTCATGAAAAGCATTTCCTGATAGCTGGGCAGAGGCCACAGATCGTCGGCTACCAGAGTTTCCAGTTTGTCGGCCCAGCCGCGGAGTTCTTCCATGGCGGGGATGATGACGTTCAGACATTCGCGGGCGCTGTCGAGCAGGTCCTCTTCCGCGGGAGCCCATACGAGAGCTGCGGTTTTTTCTTCAAGACTGCGCAGGGAGACCTCGAAGCGACCGATGACTTCGGCCAGCTCTTTCAGCGTATCGAGGCTGGCAGGGATGCCCAGAGAAGCGCAGGAGCTTGCACTGGCCGCCAGTTCCTGACGATAGCGCACCGCCGCAGGATAGATCTGCGTGCGGGCCATGCGGATGGCAAGGCTGGCTTCGGTACGCAGGGTCTTGAGGTACTGCTCAAGCTCGATATCTTCGCGGGCCTTGAGTTCCTGACGAGAGAACACGTGGTACTTCGCGCAGAGTTCCACCACTTCGGGCGAGGAGAACACCGTCACGGCGTCCGGAGTGGCAGGATGGTTGGGCAGACCGCGGCGTTCGGCTTCCTTCTGCCAGATCTCGGAGTAACCGTTGCCGTTGAAGATGACGGCGCTGTTCTCCTCCATGACGTTCTCGATGAACTTCTGCACGGCTTCGCCCAGTCGGGAGTCGTCGCCCTGCATGATATTTTCGAGGAAGTCAGCGGCGTAGTCCAGCGATTCAGCCAGCATGGTGTTGAGTACCACGAGGGAGTCCGCGGCAGACATGCCGGAACCCACGGCGCGGAATTCAAAGCGGTTGCCCACGAAGGCGAAGGGGCTGGTGCGGTTGCGGTCGCCGGGATCGGCGGGCAGAGGGGGCAGGGTGTCCACGCCCACGTTCATCATGCGTTTGCCCGCGGAACCGGTGACGTGACCGGCGCGGAACTGTTCCAGCACGTCGGTGAGCTGATCACCGAGGAACAGCGACATGATGGCGGGAGGCGCTTCATGACCGCCGAGGCGGCGATCGTTGGAAGCGGAACTTACCGAGGCGCGCAGGAAGCCGGCATGGCGGTGCAGGGCACGGATGACCGAACACAGGAACACGAGGAACTGCGCGTTTTCGTGAGGATTGTCACCGGGAGCGAAGAGGTTGCCGACTTCGGGGCTGCCGATGGAGTAGTTGAGGTGCTTGCCCGAGCCGTTGATGCAGTCGAAGGGCTTTTCGTGCAGCAGGCAGGACATGCCATGGCGGCGGGCCGTTTTGCGGAGTACCGTCATGATGAGCTGGTTATGATCGCAGGCAAGGTTGCCGGACTCATAGGAAGGCGCGATCTCGTACTGGCTGGGAGCCACTTCATTGTGGCGGGTCTTCACCGGTACGCCGAGCCGGTAGAGCTGGCGCTGCACGTCGGCCATGAAGCCGAGCACGCGGCTGGGGATGACGCCGTAATACTGGTCATCGAACTCCTGCCCCTTGGGAGGATGCGCGCCGAAAAGGGCGCGGCCGGCGATGAGCAGGTCAGGTCTGGCAGAAACGAAGGTCCCGTCGATGAGGAAGTATTCCTGTTCCAGGCCGCCGTTGGAGCTGATAGGCATGGTGGGGTCCACGCCGAAAAGGCGAAGGACACGAGTAGCCTGCTGGTTCAGAGCCTGATTGGAACGCAGGATGGGCGTCTTCTTATCGAGGGCGATGCCCGTCCACGAAAGGAATACCGTGGGGATGCACAGCACCATGCCGGCCGGGCTTTCCATGAGATAAGCCGGGCTGGTCACGTCCCATGCGGTGTAGCCGCGGGCCTCGAAGGTGGAACGCAGTCCACCGGAGGGGAAGCTGGAGCCGTCGGCCTCACCCTGAACAAGAGCGTTGCCGCCGAACTGCGCGATGGCTCCACCCTTACCGTCAGGATCGAGGAAGCTGTCGTGTTTTTCAGCGGTGAGGCCCGTGAGCGGGTAGAACACATGGGTGTAGTGGTCGGCCCCGCGTTCCATGGCCCATGTTTTCATGGCGTTGGCAACGACATCAGCGATGGCCGGGTCGAGACGCCGACCGAGGTCGATGGTCTTGCGGAGGGATTTATAGACGTTTTTCGGCAGATAGCGGCGCATGGCCTTATCGTCGAAAACGTTGCAGCCGAAGTATTCCGTAGGGTCGGAAGGCATGACCGGCTCTGCCGGGTGTGCGTTCACGGTGTTCACGGCGTCACGGCGTTTAGTAGCCACCGAAAGAACGGCATGGCTGCGGGCATTGGCGGGACTCATTCGAACTCCTGTTCGTTTCTATCGGGAAAGCCGGCGGGGATACCGCCGGGAGGCATCAGTTGATGGCGACGACTTCGAGAGCGAAGTTGAGATCCTTGCCAGCCATGGGATGATTGGCATCGAGTACGATGTGGGTGTCGGTCACTTCGCAGATGGCGACTTCGAGTTCGCCCTGATCAGTGCCCACGTGGAGCATCATGCCTACCTGAGGCTTGATGGTGGGGGGGACCTGTTCCAGAGGTACGGGGAAGAGCAGATTTTCCTGCTTTTCGCCATAGGCTTCAGCTGCGGGGATGTTCACAGAGAACTTGTCGCCCACTTCATGGCCCATGACAGCCTTGTCGAAGCCGGGGATGACCATGCCGGAACCGACCTTGAACTTCAGGGGGCTGCCTTCGCGGGAACGATCGAATTCAGTGCCGTCGTTGAAGGTGCCAACATAGTGGACAGAAACAGTATCGCCGGTTTTAATGGGCATGGTGACCTCGGAAAAGGATGTTGAAGGTTGCGTTGGAGCCGGGAGTCCGCAGGCGACAGTATCTTGCGTGTTGACGCCTGCAGAAAATGGGTTTTCTGATTGACGCCACCGGCACAGGCCGATACTTATCACATAGATCGTATAACTCCAAGCCCATTTAATGGATATGGAGGCGCACAGTATGGCAGAAAAATCACCCGATAAGGTGCCAGGCGCGTTCAGCCTGCTCGGTACAGCCAGCACCATGGGTCTCCACATGGTTTCCGGCCCCATCGTGGGCGGCGGTCTCGGC
>JAFWYI010000106.1 GCA_017522745.1 Mailhella sp. | reverse complement strand
TATGCCGTATTCCAGCTCGAACCTGAGCGGGATGTCGACGCAGGGGCGAAGATCCATGCCAACGGCCAGAGAAGCTCCGGGCTTGGCGGCGTAGATAGTTTTCGGCCCCCACTCGCGGGCCATGATCTCAGCGTCGGCCCTGGCGTGCTGTATGGTCAGCGAAAGCCGCGGAGCGAGATACACCGGCGAGGGCGATGCGCCTGAGGCATAGGCGGACGAGAGCAGTATCATGACACAGGCACAGAGAAGAGATGGCAGCTTCATAAAGGCTCCTGAAAAGTATCGTTTCAGAAAGTATGTCATTCTTTTGGTGAAAGGAGGATGATTGAAAATCGAATAATATCAATAAGTAAATATGTTTTTTTGAGTTTTGCGCGAACAGGCGTTTCTGCGGCAAAGGGCAGGTTTTGCCGGTTGCTTCTGCGCCGGCTCCCTGTTAGAGTCGAAAAAGTGCCGTGACATTCGTTCATGGCGGAATTTTCCTGAGGAGATCGAGATGCTTGTGTTACTTGCTGGCGGTGCCGGCTATATTGGTTCTCATACGGCGGTGGAGCTGATGGCCGCAGGGCATGATGTCATCATCGTGGATAACTACAGCAATAGCTGCCCTGAAGCTGTGGAACGCATTGCCGAGCTGGCCGGACGGCCCGTGCAGGCCTACGAGGCCGATGTGAAGGATAAGGCGGCCATGCTCGCCATCTTCCAGCAGAACAAGGTGGACTGCGTGATCCACTTCGCCGGTCTCAAGGCGGTCGGCGAATCTGTGCGGAAGCCGCTTGAATACTACCGCAACAATATCGACACCACGCTCACGCTGCTGGAAGCCATGCGTGAATGTGGCGTGCCCAGCATCGTCTTCTCGTCCTCTGCTACGGTATACGGCGAGGAGAACCCCTATCCGTACATCGAGACCATGCCTCATGGCAGCTGCTCCAACCCCTATGGCTGGACCAAGTCTATGATGGAGCAGATCCTCGAAGACGCCGCCAAGGCCGACCCCGGGCTTTCCGTGGTCCTGCTCCGCTATTTCAATCCCATCGGCGCGCATGCTTCCGGCCGTATCGGCGAAGACCCGCAGGGCGTTCCGAACAACCTCATGCCCTATGTCGCGCAGGTGGCCGTGGGCCGTCGTGACCATCTCACCATCTTCGGCAACGATTACCCCACGCCGGACGGTACCTGCCGCCGCGACCATATCCATGTGGTCGACCTTGCGGACGGGCACGTGAAGGCCGTGGAGTACGCGGCTTCGCATAAGGGTGCGGAAGTGTTCAACCTTGGCACCGGCACACCGTACAGCGTGCTGGAGATCGTCCACGCATTCGAACGTAACAGCGAAAAGTCTGTGAAGTTCGAGTTCGGTCCCAGACGTGAGGGCGACCTTGCCGAATTCTGGGCCAATGCCGATAAGGCCGCGGCGGTTCTTGGCTGGAAGGCGGAACGCACGCTGGATGACATGTGCCGTGATACGTGGAAGTGGCAGAGCATGAATCCGCAGGGATACCGTTCTGAAAGCGAATGATGACTGAATGATACACAGAAAAAGGCCGGAGATATCCGGCCTTTCTTCGTATGAGCGCTCCGTGCGTAAAAGCAGAAAGCCGGCTTCTGGAAGGGGGCCGGCTTTTCTGGTGCGGGTATGACGCCGTACTCAGTTCTTTTTCTGCTGCTGTTTTTCCCTGCGCTTTTCGTGCAGGCGGGCAGACGTGAGCCCGGCGAGGAGCCCGGTGGTGGCACCGAACACGATGCCTTCAGCCGTGTTTATGAAACCGAGCAGAACGGCGAAGATGCCGATGGAACTGCCGATAAGGAAGCCTCTCAAAATAAAACCGCTCATACAGAACCTCATGGACGCGATTTTTCACGCTGTATTAAGAAGGAAGTGATCGTCATAATCTACGTTCGCCCTGTGTTTTGTCAATGCGTCGGCGGCGTGGGGAAGGAGAATGTCATGAAGGTCACGCTCTGTTGGGCATCGCTGTTGCTCTGTACGTGTCTGGTCGCCTGCGATGAAGGGAAAAAGGGGCGGGAACAGGTCGGGACCGCGAAGATCCCGCCGCCGCTGGTCACAGTCATGAAGGTGGAACGCGTAGACGTGCCCATCTATGCCACGTTCATGGGGCAGACACTGGGCAGTCGTTCCGCGGCGGTGAAGCCGCAGATAACAGGCATACTGCATAAGCGTCTGTTCGAAGAGGGAGCCCGGGTGGAGCAGGGTGATGCACTGTTCCAGATAGATCCCGCTCCGTTCAAGGCGGCGCTTGAACAGGCACAGGGGCAGCTGGCCTCGGCTCGCAGCCGCCTGGAGAACGCCCGCAGGGAAAATGCCCGGGTACAGAAGCTGTACCGCGAGAATGCCGTGAGCCAGCAGGACCGCGACAACGCCCGGGCGGCCTTCCTCAGCGCTAAAGCGGACGTGGATTCCGCACAGGCGTCCGTGGATGAGGCACGCATACGCCTCGACTACTGCCGGGTGGATGCGCCGCTTTCCGGCTACACCAGCCGGGAAGTGACCACGGAAGGGAGCCTCGTGAGCCCGGAAAGTACGCTTACCTTCATCAATCAGAACGATCCCATGGACGTGCAGTTCGCCGTGCCCAGCGTGGAACTTTTCGCCATGCGTGAGATGGAGGCCCGGGGGGCGGCGCAGAGCTACGGGCAGGGCTCGCCGGCCAGCATCCGCCTTCTCGAAGGAGTGGAATACGACACGCCGGGGGAAGTGGTGTTCCTCGATACGCAGGTGGAAGCCGCGACCAGCGCCGTGAGGGCCAAGGCACGTTTCTCGAACCCCGACGGCACGCTCCTGCCCGGGCAGTTCGTTGCCGTGCGCGTGGGCGGTGCCAGACTCGTGAAGGCCATCATGCTGCCCCAGCAGGCTCTGCTCCAGACAGAGGACGGTCCCTGCGTCTACGTACTCGACGAGCAGGATCGCGTGGAACGTCGCCCCATCACTGCGGGTCCGGCTTTCGGGAGCTACTTCCTTGTGGAACAGGGGCTAGAGGCTGGTCAGCGCGTGGTGGTGGAAGGGCAGGACAAGGTGGAGCCCGGGCATCAGGTCACGCCTTCTGCGATGGAGATGACCGTGCAGGGCGGGACGGATGCGCATCGCGAGACTCTGCCGACGCCGGGATCCATGACACCTGTCGAGGGCGGTGTGCTGGAAAATGCTCCGGCACCGGTGAAGGAGGGCAGGCATGAAGGAAAATAGCGATAGAAATCCGGGAGCCCCGGAAGCCAGAGCGAATTTTTTCCTGCGCCGTCCGGTGCTTTCCATGGTGCTGTCCATCTTCATCGTGCTGGCAGGTCTGCTTTCCATACGCGTGCTTCCTGTGGCGCAGTACCCAGACCTCATCCCGCCCACCATCACGGTGAGCGCAAAGTATCCCGGGGCCAGCCCCGAGGTCATCGCGCAGACCGTGGCCACGCCCATCGAAGAGCAGATAAACGGTGTGGACGGCATGATCTACATGAGTTCGGTCAGCTCGGCCAGTGGTTCGCTCCAGATATCCGTGACCTTCGCCGTGGGTACGGATGCCGATATCGCACAGGTGAACGTGAACAACCGTGTGCAGGCCGCCGAACCTATGCTGCCGGAGATAGTGCGCCAGTACGGCGTCACGGTGGAGACCTTCTCCCCGGCCATCCTTGAGATAGTGGCGCTCTATTCCAAGGGAGGGCGCTACGACGCCACCTACCTGAGCAATTACGCGTTGATAGATCTGCTGGACGGGCTGAAGCGCGTGCCCGGAGTGGGGCAGGCCGAGATCCTCGGCAGCCGCAACTACGCCATGCGGATATGGCTCGACCCGCTTCGCATGGCTCAGCTCGGCATCAGCACTTCGGATGTCGCGCATGCAGTGGAGTCGCAGAACGCGCAGTATTCGCTGGGTTCGGTCGGCTCCCAGCCCGGCTCCGACGAGCTTGCCATGACGTGGCAGCTCGAAACGCAGGGCAGGCTCGACACGGCAGAACAGTTCGGCAACATCATCCTGCGGGCTTCGCCGGAAGGAGGCGTGCTTCGCCTGAAAGATGTGGGACGTGTGGAACTTGGCGCCGAAAGCTATGATTTCGCCTGTGCCATCGACGGGGCTACGGCTATCCCGCTGGCCATATTCCTCGCGCCGGGCAGCAACGCCCTCGATACTGCGGAACGCGTGGCGGACTACATGGAAGAGCAGGCGAAGCGCTTCCCTTCCGGCATGGGCTATCTCGTGCCCTACGATACCACGGTGTTCGTGCGCCTTTCCGTGGAGGAAGTCGTCCGTACACTGGTGGAAGCCATGCTCCTCGTGTTCGCGGTGGTCTATCTGTTTCTTCAGGACTGGCGGGCCACGCTCATCCCATGCATCGCGGTCCCCATTTCTCTGGTGGGCACCTTCGCCGGGGTCTACCTTCTGGATTTCTCCATCAATACGCTCACGCTCTTCGCTCTCGTGCTGGCCATAGGAATGGTGGTGGACGACGCCATAGTGGTTCTGGAGAACGTGGAACGTGTGCTTCGTACGCATGATATCAGCGTGGCCAGAGCGACGACACTGGCTATGAACGAAGTGACCTACGCAGTCATCGCCATCGTGCTTGTCCTGTGTTCGGTGTTCATCCCCGTGGGCTTCCTCGGCGGGCTGGCCGGGGTGATGTATCGTCAGTTTGCGGTGACTATCGCCATCGCGGTCGTGATCTCCGGCGTGGTCGCCCTCACCCTCACGCCGGCGTTATGCCAGCTCCTGCTGCGGCAGGAGCGCAGGGAAGTTCCCCGCATGTTCCGCTGGTTCAACCGGGGATTCGACAGGCTGACTGACGGTTTCACGCATGCGGTGAGTTTCTTCCTGCATCATGGTCTGCTGTCGTTCGCGGTCCTTATCCTGCTCGGTGTGGGGACCGTGGAGCTTTTCCGGCAGGTCCCTACCACGCTTGTCCCTGAGGAGGATCAGGGTTCGCTCATGTGTACCATAGCACTGCCCGCAGGTTCGGCCCTGCCGCAGACGCGAGGTGTGGTCATGAGCGTGAGCGAAGGCATACGCAGGCTCCCGACCGTGGAACATGTCCTCAGCCTGTCGGGCTACGACCTCATCAACGGTACGCTCGATACCAGTGCGGGCACGCTGTTCATCAAGCTGAAGCCGTGGGATGAACGCGAGAAGATGGGCATAAGCGTGGAAGAGACCCTGAAGCATATCTATGCGCTCGGTCTGGACCAGCCCAAGGGGACAGTATTGCCGTTCAACCCGCCAGCCATCATGGGCATGAGCAATACCGGCGGTTTCGAGATGCAGCTGCAGACCACGTCCGGCACACCTGCGGAGCTGGCGGCGATGGCGGCGAACTTTGCGGCAGAGGCCGCTCGCGACCCGGCGCTTGCCCGCGTGAACAGCTCCTTCAACGTGGATTCTCCCCGGCTCTTCGTCACGCTGGATACGGAAAAGGCCATGATGTCCGGCGTGGAGGAATCGCAGGTCTTTTCCATGATGGGAGCCACGATCGGTTCGACTTATATCAACGATTTCAACATGCTGGGGCGCACGTTCAAAGTGATGATGCAGGCCGATCAGGACTGGCGCAGCCTGCCGGACAGCATGCGTTCGCTGTATGTCACGTCTTCCAGCGGAGAACAGATACCGCTGACTTCGCTGGTCTCGGTCGATATGCGCGGCGGGCCCGGCGTGATAACGCATTTCAACGGTCTTCTTTCTGCCAAGATAACAGGCAGCCCGGCCCCGGGGATGAGTTCCGGGCAGGCGGTGGCCGCGCTGGAAAAGGCCGCGGCATCCCTGCCTCCGGGCTACAGTTACGCATGGTCCGGCGTGACCTATCAGGAAGTGGAAACAGGCAGTACCGACGTAGGCGTGCTGGGGCTCAGCCTGCTCATGATATTCCTCATCCTTGCGGCGCAGTACGAACGCTGGAGCCTGCCGCTTGCCGTGCTTTCTGCAGTGCCGTTCGCGGTGTTCGGCGCCATACTGGGCAACTGGTCCGTGGGGCTGAGCAACGATATCTACACGCAGATAGCCATCATCACTTTGCTGGGGCTCGCCTGCAAGAACGCCATACTCATCGTGGAATTCGCCGTGGATCTCCGAGGTCAGGGCCGAGGGCTGGAAGAATCCGCGTTGGAGGCGGCACGCCTTCGCTTCCGCCCCATCATCATGACATCCATCGCGTTCATCCTCGGCTGTTTGCCGCTGGTCTTCAGTTCGGGGGCAGGGGCGGCCAGCCGCGTTTCCATCGGTGTGAGCGTAGTGTGCGGCATGCTGGCGGCGACCATACTCGCCCCGCTTCTCGTGCCGTATTTCTACGTGCTGGTCATGCGGGTCTCGGAGCGTTTCACCGGCAAGAGCAAGGAGGAGAAGGCATGATGGCGATGAGGATGATGACGGCGGTCATTGTCGCGGCGATGATGGTGGGCTGTTCCCTTGCCCCAGACTACCAGCGCCCCCGGCAGGAGATACCTTCCTCATGGGCGGAGACGGAAAGCCCGCAGGATTCGGAAAAGGACGTGCGGACAGCGCTTTCCCTTGACTGGTGGCGCCGCTTCGACGATGAGGCGCTGAACCGGCTCGTGGTTCAGGCGCTGGCTCGTAACCGCGATATCGAGCAGGGGCTTGCCCGGGTGGACAGCGCCCGGGCGGCGCTCATAGCGGCCCGGGGGGAGCTTTTCCCCACGGTAGGCGCTGAGGGGAGCGGAGCGCGCAGCCGTTCCAGCCGCGATACTTCGGCTTCCTTCGGTATGGCGGAAGAGCTTGGCCTGCTGGAACGTCGCGTCAGCCGCATCGACGGAGGTCCGGCGGGGATGATAGGAGCGCCGCCCCGCACGGGTTCCCTGTGGTCGGGGACGGTGCAGGCCGTGTGGGAGCTGGACTTCTGGGGGAAATACCGCAACTCGGCATCGGCGGCGCGGGAAGCTCTGCTTTCTGCAGAAGAGACCCAGAGGGCGCTGGCACTTTCCGTTGCGGGGCAGGTATGTTCGGCGTACTTCGACCTGCTCAACTATGACGCCCAGCTGGCGCTCACGGAACGCACACTTGCCGTCCGGCAGGAATACGCGGCCCTGTACGAAAAGCAGTTCGCGGGGGGAGCCATCAGCGAGCTGGACATCCTCAATGTCCGGACGCAGGTGGACACGCTGAAGGACAGCCTCGCACAGGTGAGGGCGAAGAGAGAGCAGGCCGAGGCCGCCTTGCTCCTGCTCACCGGGGCGTCTCCGCAGGATATCTACGCGGGACGGGCGGAAAGAGGGCTCGCGCTCGAAACCTTCCCCGCCATCCCTCAGCTCCCGGCGGGCGTCCCTTCGGAACTGCTCACCCGCAGACCGGACATAGCGTCTGCCGAGGCCGCTCTCCGGGCGGCGAATCTGCGTGTGGGCGTTGCCCGGGCCGCTTTTTTTCCCAGCATCAGCCTCACAGGTTCTCTGGGGACAGAGAGTACGGAGCTGGATGGTCTGTTCAAGGGGGCGTCCAGCACATGGTCTTTCGGTGGTACCGTGGATATCCCGCTCCTCACCTTCGGGCGGACACTTGGAGCAGTGAGGCAGAGCGAGGCCGCAGTGCGGGCTGCCGCGGCCGCTTATGAGCAGTCGGTACAGCGGGCGTTCCGCGATATCCGCAACGCGCTCGCCATCCAGCGCGGCATGGCGGAAAGCACGGCAAGTCTGGAACAGGCCGCAGAGCGTATGGCGAAGGCCGCGGAGCTGGCCCGGAAGCGCTATGCGGAAGGTTATTCGCCGTATCTCGATGTGCTGGAAGCCGAACGCACGCTCTACAGCACGCAGATGCAGCTTGTCGACCGCCGTGCCGCAGGGCTTGCCGCCATCGCGCAGGTATGCGTGGTTCTTGGCGGCGGCTGGTGAGGCGATGTGTCACACCTCCCACGGCTTCCGGAGATTTCCGCCTTCCCCGCCCGCGTCCGCCTTCCCCCTCCATCCTCTCCTTCTCTCTCTCGCGCGCAACTGCCGGACTGCCCGGCATGAAAAAAGGCTCCCGGTTTTCAGGAGCCTTTTTGCTGGTCTTATTTTCTCTTTACGTCGAAGCTGGCGCAGTGCCGCGCTATGGTGGTGATGTAGTCCTCGTAATTATCGAGGTAGAAGGAGAGCGCCTTGGAGAAGTTCATCCCGAGCATGCCGTCCACGAAGAGCTGGCACACGTCCTGCACGTTGAGCAGTATGCCCTGCGAGCGCGCGAGGACTATGCGTTCTTCGCGGGTCATGTCCTTCAGGATACGGAATAGGCTCTGCCGGGCGCAGGGCTGATAGTACCAGAAGTACATCAGGTCGAGCGCGTTGATGATGCTTTCCACCTG
>JAFWYI010000105.1 GCA_017522745.1 Mailhella sp. | reverse complement strand
TCGACCTTGGAAGGGTCCTTGCCGGAGAAGGCACCGCCGCCGTGAGCGCCCATGCCGCCGTAGGTATCGTTGATGATCTTACGACCGGTGAGGCCGCAGTCGCCCATGGGGCCGCCGATGACGAAACGGCCGGTGGTGTTGATGAAGATCTCGCAGTCCTTTTCATCGAAGTAGCCGGTGGGCTCAAGGATAGGACGGATGACTTCCTTCTTCACGGCTTCGATGATGTCGTCCTGAGATGCCTTGGGAGAGTGCTGGGTGGAAACGACCACGTTGTTGATGCGCACGGGCTTGCCGTCCACGTATTCGAAGGAGACCTGAGTCTTGCCGTCGGGGCGGAAGAAATCCACGATGCTGTTCTTGCGCACGCGGGAGAGCTGGAGAGAGAGCTGATGGGCCCAGTAGATGGGGGCGGGCATCAGAGTATCGGTCTCGTTGGAGGCGAAGCCGAACATCATGCCCTGGTCGCCGGCGCCCTGATCTTCAGGATTTTCGCGGTTCACACCCTGAGCGATGTCGGGAGACTGCTTGTCGATGGTGGAAAGCACGGCGCAGGTCTGAGCGTCGAAGCCCATTTCGGAACCGGTGTAGCCGATGTCCTTGATGGTCTTGCGGACGATGGCGGGCAGGTCAGCGTAACCCTTGGTGGTGATCTCGCCGGCAACGATGGCCATGCCGGTGGTCACGAGGGTCTCACAGGCCACGTGAGAGTCGGGGTCCTGAGCGAGCAGAGCGTCGAGTACGGCGTCGGAGATCTGGTCGGCTACTTTATCGGGATGACCTTCCGTGACGGATTCGGAAGTAAAGAGATATCTGCCTTTGGAGGGGATCATGGCGTCTCCTTGGAGTTCGTGGTACGTTTAAGCGGGCTTTCTAGCTCGATATGGGGAGGCACATCTGTATCTTTATATCAAGCTATTTTGATATGCCTCTCGTCCGAACACTATACACAGGCAATGCAGGACTGTCCAGCTTCTTGACGTGATAAGAGGGGCAGGCTATCCCCAAGAGAGGGAAAACGCGGGATATGGCACGGCAGTGCTTCCTCGTTCCCAGTTTCGGAGAGATGATGCACGCATTCTATCAGGGAAAGATCGATAATTTCTGCGCTATGTACGCAGTGTTGAACGCAGTTCAGGTACTATGCGGGCTTTCACCGCTGCATGCCCGGAAGATATTCAACCGGACCATGCTTGAACTTGCCCGCGACCTTGACGCGTTCCGCGCTGTTCTTGAGCATCGCACGGATTATGTGGCTCTGGTGGATACCATGCTCAACGATATCCGCGCCAATGACTTCCCGGAGATACGAGTGGAAGCCCCCTTCGGCCCGGATGCCCGCTATCCCGAGGTATGGGAGGCTCTGCGCTTCACGGCCTCGCCTATGGTGTCGCACGTTTCGATATTCCGCTTCATCCGGGTCATCCCTCCCAGCGAGAAGCCCTACGTGGACCACTGGACGGTGGGACATTATATGGATACGGAAGGCCTCCATTTCCTTGACTGCAGCCTTGAAGCCGGTGGCCTGTACACGTTGCCCTATGCGCGGCTGACCGACCGTGATCGCCCGCTGGATCGTGAGTATGTAGTCATCCCGCCCGAAAGCGTGCGTATCCTTTCCGTTTCTCGTTCTAAGAATTTTGCCCTCCCGGTGTGATATGGCTCTTACTTCTCGGCAGAAAATGGGTGCGGCGGCCCTTATCATGGCGTTCAGCGTTCTGCTTTCGCGTTTCATGGGGCTCTTTCGTGACAAGATAATTTCGTGGCAGTTCGGGGCCGGGGGCGAAACAGACATCTATTTCGCGGCCTTCGTGGTGCCGGACTTCCTGAATTATCTGCTGGCGGGCGGCTATGTCTCCATCACGCTCATCCCCATGCTTTCGCGGCGATTCGAGGAGAACGAGGAAGACGGCTGGCGTTTCTTCGGAACGGTGTTCTGCTGGGCCACGCTGTCCATAGGTGTACTCTCGGCGCTGGCGTGGCTGGCGGCTCCCGCGCTTGCTCCGCTGGTGGCTCCCGGTTTTGATGCCGCCCAGTGTGAGCGCCTTGCTCATTTTCTGCGTATCGTGCTTCCCGCACAGGTATTCTTCCTGCCCGGGGCCTGTCTGTCGGCCATCCTGTATATCAGACATCAGTTCTTCGTGCCTGCGCTCATGCCGCTCATCTATAATGGCGGCATACTGCTCCTCGGTGTGGGGATGCCCATGCTCGGCCTTGCTCATGGCATGGAAGGCTTTTGCTGGGGCGTTCTGGCCGGTGCGGCCGTGGGGGCCTTCCTTTTGCCGCTTGCCACAGTCAAGGCCGGTGGCTTCCGTTTCCTGCCGGGGCTCCTGCACCCGCTCATGAAGAAGTTCCTCCTTCTGGCCCTGCCCCTGATGGTGGGGCAGTCCGTGGTGGTACTGGACGAGCAGTTCGTCCGCATATTCGGCAGTCTGGCTGGCGATGGCGCGGTGAGCCTGCTCAACTACGCACGCCGGATCATGATGGTCCCTGTGGGGGTGGTGGCTCAGGCTGCCGGGGTGGCTTCTTTCCCCTTCCTCGCGGCTCTGGCAGCGAAGGGAGAGATGGAGCAGTTCCGTGCTACGCTGAACCGCACCATGAAGAACAGCATGATGATAGCCATACCCGTGGCGGCGTGGATGATAACCGCTTCCGGTCCTGTGCTGGGCTTCATCTTCGAAGGTGGTTCCTTCTCGGCTTCCCACACTTCCGGTGCCGCGCCGCTCTTGCAGATAATGCTGCTTGCCGTACCGTTCTGGCTCATCCAGCAGGTGACAGGGCGCGCCTTCTATGCCATGCAGGATACCGTGACACCTGCTGTGGTCGGCACGGTGGCTACGCTTCTTGCGGTTCCGGGTTACTCTGTCCTTATCCCGCTTATGGGAGCGAAGGCCGTGGCGCTGGTGACTACGCTTTCCATCGCTCTGTATGCGGTGGTACTGCTTGCCATCGCCTGCCGCCGCTGGGCTACCGGGACCTTTGAAGGCGTATGGATAACGGCATGGCGCAGCGTACTCCTTTCCATGCCCGGTTGCGGCATCATGCTTGCGGTGATGCATGATGGTTTCCGACTGCTTGAAGGTCTGTCTCCGCTCGTCCAGCAGTTCATCGTGCTGGCGCTGGGCGGTACGCTGTTCGTGATCTCGTGGCTGCTGCTCTCGTATTTCTTCCAGCGTCATTATTTTTGGACTGTTCTTTATCCTATCCTGCGTAAACTGCATCCTCGCAAGCCAAGGGAGCATCGCTGATGATGAACGTGATACGCGCCAAGCGCGCCGGATTCTGCATGGGCGTGGCCCTTGCTCTGCACAAGCTCGACAGCATGGTCGCCTCCCGCAAGGCGGAACAGGTGGCTACACTGGGTGAGATCATCCATAATCCGCAGGTCCTGGAAGATTACGCTCGTAAAGGCGTGCGCCGCCTTGGTGCCGCGTCTGAGGCTGAGCCGGATATGGCGGTACTCATCCGCGCGCACGGCATCACCAGAGGCATGGAGGATGAACTGCGCGGACGCTGTTCCCGCGTGGAGGACGCCACCTGCCCGCGAGTGAAGAAGGCTCAGCTCGCCATCGCCGAGGCCACAGGCGCGGGTCGTGAACTCCTGCTTTATGGGGAGGCCGATCACCCCGAAGTGCGCGGTCTGATCTCGTACGCGGCCGGAGCCAGCCATATCTTTTCGTCGCCGGATGAGCTGGAAGTCCTGCTGGAACGCGAAGATCTCAGAGGCCGCCCTGTGGTGCTGGCCGCTCAGACTACGCAGGACAGGCTTCTTTTCGATGCGATGCGCGCCCGCTTGTCGAGTCTGTTCGGCGAGTCCCTTGCCGTGCTGGACACCATCTGCGACGCCACACGTCAGCGTCAGGAAGAGGCCGTAGAGCTTGCGGGCAAGGTGCAGGCCATGGTGGTCGTCGGCGGCAGGACCAGCGGGAATACGCGCCGCCTTGCCGAGCTGGCACGTATGCGCGGCGTACCTACGGTGCTGGTGGAGACCGCCGATGAGCTGGAGCCGGAATTCTTCCATGGGGTGGATACTGTGGGGCTCACCGCAGGGGCGTCTACGCCCGGTTATATCATAGACGAAGTGGAATCCCGCCTGCGCGGCATGTGAAACATTCCCTTCATCGCT
>JAFWYI010000104.1 GCA_017522745.1 Mailhella sp. | reverse complement strand
TGGCATCGTAGATGCCTTCGTCCGGCTCGGAGAAAACCGCGACATGCGGAGCGCGTGCCCTGAGGAACTCAAGCGTCCCATCGCTGGAAGCTCCGTCGATGACGATATGTTCTATCTCTCCGGCGTAACGCTGGCTCCGGATAGAGCGAAGGCAGTCTTCAAACCAGCGACGCCTCCCATTCCTGATGATGTCATACGTACAGGTGACGATGGTCACCGTGGGGCGTGGGGCCGTATCGACAGCGTATTTCTCCTCTATCCAGCGGCAGATATCCTGCTTTTCATGATCCCAGCGCTCCCGACCTTCGACTATGCTCTGCCGGGCAGCCTTCTGCATGGCACGGATATCCCCGAGTTCCAACGGTGAAGGAGAACCGATATCGTACAGGATGCCGTTCTCGCCGTGGCGTATATACTCGTTCATGGTAGGGAGGTCAGGAGCCACGACACAGCGCCCCAGAGCCATAGCCTCAAGGAAGCTCATACCTATGCCTTCAGTCGGGCGGGGAGCCATATACAGGGCAGACTCCTGCATGGCGGCAAGAAGGGCGGCCTTATCGTCGAACCAGCTCGTCCGCGTGATATCCACATCCCACACCTCATGAGACGTAGCGTCCTTCTGACCGGGATCGAGAGCATCATGCAGATGGATATGCCTCACCCCTGTACCTTCGAAGAGGCGATGGACCGTATGCATGCCGATGTATTCCACCCTGTGCCAGAAAAACAGCGAATCCACCCGCCCTTCGTCCGTCACTTCGCCGGGCTGCGGAAAATACTGGATATAGCGGCTGTTCAGTCCGTCATAGAGACATCGCTCATGCATGGTCCGGCTGAAATTGACGATGAGGAAATCCTTGTACTCGACCCAGCGATGATCCTCCGCCGCCGGTCCGGCATCGAACATGGGGAAGAACACACCGCTGGTAAACGAGATATACCGTTCCAGCACGTCGCGCGGCGGCAGTATCTGGAAGCACAGCACCACATCGAAGTGCCCGGAAGGCAGTTCCGCATACGCCGCGTCGGTATCGGAATACGGATCGTAGCCGAATTCCGTTATCTCGAAATACGGACTGAGCAGCTCCACCAGAAAACGATTCGAGCGGGTCTTGTAATGATAACTATGGCAGATGTAGAGAAGGCTTTTCATAGCTGTTCCTTTCACGAGTCAGCCCCGTATCTCCTGAAGGAGTTCCTGAGTTTTCTCCTGCATGAGATCGGCATCACCGCGACTCTCCACGTTGAGGCGCAGGATAGGCTCGGTATTCGAAGCCCGCACATTGAAACGCCATTCAGGGAACGTCACGGAAAGTCCGTCCACCCGGGAAAGTTCCGCTCCGGGCTGAGCGGCATAGCGTTTTTCCATGCGGGCAAGCACGGCTGGCATATCGTCCACGCGGGAATTGATCTCCCCGCTGCAGGGAAACGCTTCCATACGTTCTTCCACACAGGAAGCCAGAGTCCGGCCGGAATCGCTGAGCAGACGCGCCACCAGAAGCCACGGTATCATGCCGGAATCGCAGTACAAGAATTCCCGAAAATAGTGGTGGGCACTCATCTCGCCGCCATAGAGAGCATCCTCGGCCCGCATCCTTTCCTTAAGGAAGGCATGCCCTGTTTTGGATTCCAGCGCCTGCCCTCCGGCGGCATGAACCACGTCCTGCGTATTCCACACGAGCCGCGGGTCATGGATGATCTTCGCTCCGGGGCAGCGAGCCAGCATGGCTTCCGCTATCATGCCTACGAGGTAGTAGCCTTCGATGAAGCGGCCTTCGGCGTCATAGAAAAAACAACGATCGAAATCGCCATCCCACGCGATGCCGAAATCCGCCTTCCGCTCCAGCACTGCGCGGGATGCGGCTTCGCGGTTCTCCGGCAGTAAGGGATTCGGCACACCATGAGGGAAGTTCCCATCTGGCTCATCATTCAGGAGCATGATGTCGAAGGGCAGATGTGGGGCGAGTTCACGCATGACCAGCCCGGCACAGCCATTGCCGCAGTCCGCAACGATGCGTAAAGGGCGAAGCGGGCCGTCTCCGATGAAGCGCAGGAGGAAACGCACGTACTCGTCGCGAAAGCTCGTTTCGCGGAACCTGCCACGCCGCTCCTGCGGAAGCGCCTGCCCGGCCATGATGCATTCACGAAGGCGGAACAGCCCGGAATCGCCGCTGATGGGCACGGCGCCGCCACGAACCAGCTTGAATCCATTCTCATCCGCGGGGTTATGACTGCCTGTGACCATGATGCCGCCGTCGAATCCCTGCGAGAACGCGGCAAAATAGATCTCTTCCGTCCCGCACATCCCGATGCCTGTCACATCCACGCCGCCAGCCTGCAGTCCCTCGGCCAGAGCGTGATACAGTCCCGGTCCGGAAAGCCGGGCATCATGTCCGATGACCACACATCGCGGCAGGAACTCCTGCGCAAAAGCATAGCCGAGCTGTCGGGCGAACTCTTCGTTCAGGATAGAGGGCACGTGCCCCCGGATATCGTAGGCCTTGAAGGCAGAAAGCGCGCGATGCTTCATGCTTCAGCCCCCATGGCGGGACCCTCGGCACGCCCATAGTCGTCCTGAAGACGCACGATATCATCCTCACCGAGATACGCGCCGGACTGCACTTCGATGAACACCAGTGGAATGGTTCCGGGATTCTTGATGCGATGTTCCTTACCCAGCGAGATATATATGGATTCGTTCTCGGAAAGCAGGCGGACTTCGTCCCCCACGGTCACCTGTGCAGTCCCGCTCACCACTATCCAGTGTTCGGCCCGGTGATAGTGCATCTGCAGAGAATTCTCCTCTCCGGGATTGACCACGATGCGCTTCACCTGAAAGCGATCGGAAAGGACAAGCGTTTCATAACTGCCCCACGGGCGATAGACCTTGAGGTGATTATCGGATTCCGGCCGCTTCTCCTGTTTCAGTTTTTCCACCACCTGCTTCACTTCCTGCGCCTTACGGCGATCGGCAACGAGAATGGCATCCCGCGTTTCCACCACGGCGAGGTCGTGTACATCCAGCGCGGCGATGAGCCGCCCCGAACTGCGAAGGTAGCAGTTACTGCTGTTCTCGATGATGACATCCCCTTCGCAGGCATTGCCGTGAGCATCCTTCTCGCTCACTTCGTAAAAGGAATCCCACGAACCCAGATCGTTCCAGCCGCATGCGACAGGGACGACGACGGCACGTTCCGTCTTTTCCATCACCGCGTAGTCGATGGAAATATTCGGGGAAGCAAGGAAGGCTTCACCGGGCCGCAGGAACGAAAGATCAGCACGGCGTGCTTCCCATGCGTTACGTACGGCCTCCCATACGGCCGGAGCCAGCGCCTGAAGCTCTTCCAGATAGGTGGATGCCTTGACGAAAAAGATGCCTGAATTCCATAGATACGCCCCGCTGGCCAGCATGGATTCCGCTTGAGCGAGTTCAGGCTTTTCCAGAAATGCCGCCACGTGGAACAGCTCCTCGCCGTCCTTCACGGGCTCTCCCTTCCGGATATAACCGTAACCTGTCTCAGGGCAGGAAGGCTGGATTCCGAAGGTCACGATACGCCTCTCTTCCGCGGAAGCCCGAGCTTTTTCCACAGCCGCGCAGAACGACGCCGTATCTTCGAAGCGATGATCGGAAGGAAGCACCAGCAGAAGGCTGTCCCCTTGTTCCATAGCAGCGAAGGCCGCCAGCGCGATGGCGGGAGCCGTGTTCCGGCTGGCCGGTTCGAGGATAACGGTCCCGCTTCTCCCTTCTTCCCTCAGAGCAGAACTCGCGTAGAAGCGGCAGGCCTCGTTGCTCACGATGATAGGCTCAGCCCTGTGGGACAGTGTGTCTGTACGGCGCAGAGTCTCGGTGAAAAGGGTACTGCCGTCGGAGAGCAGCATGAACTGTTTGGGGTACTGGGAACGCGATACAGGCCAGAGGCGTGTACCACTGCCGCCGCACAGGATAACCGGGGTGATCTTCAGCATAGTCATCATCCTCACAGGTTCAGGACGTTTCCTGAAAAAATAGCTCACCCCGGAAAGAGAAAGCTATGAGAATCGTTTTAGAGGCGATGATTATCTGCATCCCATGCAGAAACGCCGCCCCGGAGGAACGGCGTTTCTCAATATGACTACCCCCAGAAGATCATTCCAGAACTTCCAGCATATCCACATCTACCGTAGGTTTTCCATCTTCACTGTCCACACGACCGCTCAGGCGGACTTTATCTTCAGACGAGACGTCTTTATTCACCATGACATCGTCGTCGATCTCCAGCAGGACCGTACCGCTGGCATCCTCAAACATGTAAAGCTCATCACCGTTCTTGCTGACGATGACCCCTTCAAGCAGGACAGGGCTGTCCTTCGCGGCCTGCGGCACCGAGGCGGCATCCTTCACCGTCGGTGCGGCACCGGGACCTTCAAAAGCCGCATAGGCCGGCACAGCAAGCACAAGGGAAAGAAAAGCGGGCAGAACGTAGCGCATAGTTCCTCCTTGTTGGAATAATGACTGCTTTTCATAGTAGCCGCACCACATCCCATCAGGAAGATACTTATTGTGATTTTTCAGTGACCCACGCCATGAAAAAAGGAGCGCCCGAAAGCACTCCTTTTCAGCCGTCATCACTTCGCTCAGCGGGCCTTCCACAGTCTGGACATCCAGCGGAACCATCCATGTCTGCGCCATATCCACATGAGCAGAGGCCAGATGCGGTCCTTACGATCGAACATCCGTTCCTCTATCAGGGGAAGCGCCTCGTCAGCCCACGGCGACTTGAGGTAATACTTCCAGTAGGCAAGCTGAGCAGGGAAGAACTTCTGCCAGGGCTTGAGCGCGGCGAAATGCAGTATCTTGCCCTTCATCTCGTCAAGACGCAGGAAGCGCCGGTCGAAAAGGCACAACTCATAGTTGAACGAAGCATCAACGAGCAAAAGCTTCTCGCGGTCGCGGGAAAGCATGTGATTGAGCAGGTCCTGATCGAACACAGTGAACCTGAGCTTGGCAAACTCCTTTGCACCGCGCCGATAGGCTCGCCAGAAAACATTCTCTTCCCGGGATGCCTCACGCAGGGCCTTCAGGTTCATGAGCATAACGCCGCTGTTGAAGTAACGCTCTTCCTCGATATCGAGAGCCTTGAGGTAGTATCCCTTCTTGTTGCGCGACCAGACGCGTTCCGGGTCATGCGTGGCAAGCACCCAGGCGTTCCCCATTTCCATATTGTACAACTCTGCGATATCACATTCAAAAATGATATCGCAGTCGAAATAGACCACCTTTTCCACGTCTTCCGGGAGCTGCTCATGCAGGCACATACGGAAGAGGCTTGCTTCCGTATAGCCCACCACCGTGCCGCCCGGGAACAGTTCTACCACATCACGAGGAACATCCACATTTTCATAGAACGTGATGGTATGGCCTCTGGACGTACACAATTCCTCCAGCCAGTGTTTGTTCGGCTTCACCGAATCGTCGATGAGCGCATGGACATGGACAGATCCGGAAGCATTTTCAAGGCAGGAAAGAAGGGCACAGTACACGGTCTTATACATCGTGCCTGAATCATGGAAACATACCGCGCAATGGATCATAATAAGCTCTCTTTCAAAAAACTGATGACTCTTGAATCTGACGCCGAGAGCTTAGTATTTCATCGCATTTCCGACATCTTCAATGATAAAATATCTGGACAGGCTGGCAACCTGTCAAAATTTCTATTTTTGACGGAATAAGAATTTCAGGCTACGTTACGCAGATGGAGTGCTTCTGCGGCTGTCCGCAGGAACGTATCGCCTTCACAATACCTTTCGAGAACGCCATGTCTGCAAAATCGTTTCCCCTTTTTCCCGGTACCATCGCTGGCGAACACGCCCTTCGTGCCGCAGCCTCTGTCCGCTTCATCGTCCTTGATGTCGATGGAGTATGTACCGATGGAAAACTGTACTTTCAGGAAAACGGCCATCCCGTCAAATGCTTCAACGCTCAGGACGGTATCGGCATCAAAACTGCCATGCTGGCAGGTATAGGCGTAGGCATCATCACCGGCCGCAACGACCCCTGCGTGCTGGCCCGCATGTCTCAGCTTGGCGTTACCGAATATCATGCCGGATTTGAATCCAAGCTGCCCAAGCTGGAAGCCATCCGCCAGAAATACGGCCTGAAGATGGAAGAGATCGCCTATGTCGGCGACGACTGGATAGACCTCGACCCCATGCGTACTGTAGGCATGCCCATCGCCGTGGCCAACGCCGTAGCGCAGGTGAAAAAGGAAGCTCTCTACATCACGGCCGCCCGCGGAGGCGAAGGTGCCGTGCGTGAAGCCATAGAATTTATCCTTGCCGCCACTATGGATGGCAAAAATCCCGCGGATCTCTGGACCGCGGCCACCGGTCCGGCCCGTATATGAACGATTCTCTGCGAAGGACACTCGTGCTTGCCGCCGCAGGCCTGCTCCTCTGGGGAGCCTGGACGAGCTGGGAAAGCTGGCGCATACGGCAAGAACTCAACGCTCTGAAAGACGTTGTGCGCTCGACCGACCTGAACAAACTCCTCTCCGATCCTCCGGAAGAGGTGAAAAGTTCTGTCGACCTCGCTATCCGCGGCATCAAGATCTCTCAAGGCCGTGAAGGCCGTAAGAGCTTCGAACTGAAAGCGAACTGGGCCACTCTGGACCAGAACTCAGGCGCTGTAACGGTACGTGAACCTGACATAACCTACTGGATGGAAAATAGCGGAAAAGACGCTGAGCGCCTTATTTTCGCGTCGTCCGATATCGGTCGTGTGGAAGACGGCAACCAGAAGGTTTCCATGTCCGGTCATGTTCGTGCTAAGCACGAGGAAAACGAACTCCGCGGCGATCTTGCCGTGTTCCTCAACCAGCACAACACGCTCACCTTCCCCGGAGGGGCCACGCTGAACGGTCCCGAACTTTCAGGCTCTGCCACCCGTCTCACGTGGAACCTTGATACTAACGTCCTCATGGGCGACCATGGCGTCAACATGCGCTGGTATCCTGAAGCCATCCCCTCCCCCGATCCCAGCAGTACGCCCACCCCGCAAACTTCCGACAGCACCTCCAGCGTTCAGGAGATCAGCCAGCCATGAAAAAACTCATCGTCGCTCTCTTTGCCGTTATCCTCTGCTCTTCCGCAGCCATGGCCGCCCCCATCCCCGGTGCAGACGCCGATCTTCCTGTGGATGTGACTGCCGACAACATGGAATATCGCGCTGATAACAGCACCGTCGTTTTTCGCGGCAAGGTGGAAGCCGTCCGCGGCGAGTTCAAGATGTGGTCGGAAACGCTGACCCTCGTTCTGAAGGGCGGGAAGAAAGACGGAGAACAGGCCGATAAGAAGGCTTCGCAGAACGGCGATCTCGACAGGATCATCGCTGAGCAGAACGTCCGTTTCCAGAATGGTTCGCAGAACGGTTCTGCCCAGAAGGCTACCTTCCTCGCGAAGCAGAACATCCTCGTTCTGGAAGGCGACCCCGTCCTGCATGATGGAGACAACTCCATCCGCGGCAACGTCATCCGCTATTTCATCAATGAAAACCGCAGCGTGGTCGAAGGCAGCACCAAAAAACGCGTCCATGCCGTTTTCTCCAATGAAAACAAAGGAAAATAGCATGAGTTCCGTACTTTCCGCACAGCATCTCCGCAAGCGCTACGGCCAGAAGGAAGTCGTCCACGAAGTCTCCGTGTCCATGAAGCAGGGCGAGATCGTGGGTCTGCTCGGGCCTAACGGTGCTGGCAAGACCACGTCTTTCTACATGATCACCGGCATCATCAAGCCCACCGCCGGCGAAGTCACGCTTGACGGACAGGAGATAAGCTCGTGGCCCCTGTACAAACGTGCCCGCGTGGGTCTCTCGTATCTGCCGCAGGAAAGTTCTATCTTCCGCCGCCTCACCGTGCGCCAGAATCTCCAGATCATCCTTGAGCATACCAGTCTTACCAAGGCCCAGCAGAAGGAACGCGCCGACCAGCTCATGGAAGAATTCGGTCTCACCAGGCTGGAAAAATCCTACGCGTCTTATCTCTCCGGTGGTGAACGCCGCCGCCTTGAGATCGCCCGCTGCCTCATCCGCGATCCGCGCTTCGTCCTGCTGGACGAACCCTTCGCCGGCATCGACCCCATCGCTGTGGGCGATATCCAGTTGCTCATCCGCGGCCTCAAGGAACGCGGTATCGGCGTACTCATCTCCGACCATAACGTCCGCGAAACGCTCTCCATCTGCGATCGCGCCTATCTCATGTTCCAGGGCAACATCATCCTCTCCGGCACGGCTGACGAGATCATCAACAACGACCGCGCCCGCGAAGTGTATCTGGGCGAAAGTTTTAGGATATAAAAAATATCCATAGGTAAAAAGACCGATGTCGACGGAACTGGATTCCAACGGCATCGGTCTTCTGTTTTAAAAGACAGGCGGAAAACTCCACCGCTCACGTTTTTTTTTAGTCTTCCTCAAACATTCTCACATAAGCGGCGTAGGCCTGAGCAATGGGAGAATCCGGCGGCAGCTGGGCCTTGCCCAGACGCAAAGGCCGCGGAGGCGCAGGCAATTCAGGGGCCTGCGTGATGTCTACACGCTGGAGCGAATCCTTGCCCATGAGCAGATGAAGTTCCACCTTATGGAAAAACGCTTCATCCATGAACGCGTTGGCCCGCTCCAGTATCTCCGGCACGGCATAGGAAAGTTCCTGCATGGCGCAGGAATCATCGCCGCCAACGAGCAGGATGCCGTTCCTGTGCCCCAGAGGATGAGCCACAGGCGCGATATCCGGTCCCATGACGATATCCCAGTTCTGCCAGAGCTGACCGAGGAGCGTCTGCTCAGGCTTCATACCGTGAGACGCAAGCCAGCCGCTCACATCAGAACTGATATGAGCGGCCCAGCTGCGTCGTTTATTCAGATCATGCCCGGCAAAGCGTTTGCGGTATTTCTTCTCGTCCATG
>JAFWYI010000103.1 GCA_017522745.1 Mailhella sp. | reverse complement strand
GAAGAGAGTTGCGAGGTTGTTGGAATGTCCGACGGCGGAAAAGTCCGCCGCCGGAGATGGCTTTGCGCAGAGCCCGCGGCTATGTTTGGCCGGCAAAGCACGAAGGGAAACAGGATCAGGGGCGCGCTGTTTTATGCACGACTTCGCGTGCCAGCTGCAGGTAGGCTTCCGCCCCCTTGGATTTTATATCGTAATGCAGGATGGACTTCCCATGGCTGGGAGCTTCGGACAGCCGGACGTTTCGAGGGATGACGGTATCGAATATGTGCTTGGGGAAGCAGCGTTCGGCTTCGGCTTTGACCTGACGTGCAAGTTTGTTGCGGGAATCGTACATGGTAAGCAGAACGCCGAGGATCTGCAGATCCTTGTTCAGGCGTTTTCTGACCTGCTCGTAGGTGTGCAGCAGTTTTACGATACCTTCCAGAGCAAAGAACTCACACTGCAGGGGGATGAGTATCTCGTGGGCGGCACACAGCGTATTGATGGTGATGAGCCCCAGCGAAGGTGGGCAGTCGATGATGATATAGTCGTAATCGTTGGCTACGTGGCTGAGGAGATCTGCAAGGTAGAACTCCCGGGCCATTTTATCCACGAGTTCGATTTCTATGCCCACAAGATCCGTACTGGAAGGCAGAAGGGTGAGGTACGGCGTTGCTGTAGGAAGCAGGGTCTCCTCCAGCGTGGAGGTGCCGCATAATGCAGTGTAGAGATTGCGGTACAGATTCTGCTGGTCGAAACCGAGCGAACTCGTAGAGTTGGCCTGCGGGTCGCAGTCCACGAGAAGTACACGGTTTTCCATGATCGCCAGCGAGGCAGAGAGGTTGACCGAGGTGGTCGTTTTGCCTACGCCGCCTTTCTGGTTCGCTACAGCTATGATTCTGGCCAAAGTATGGCTCCTTTTTGGCGTTGTCTTCGTTTCTTCATAACTGCGCTGTCAAGGAAAGGCAAGTTATGTTTCACGTGAAACATGGTGAGTTTTGACCGAAAAGAGTGAGAAAAGCGATGTTTCACGTGAAACCATGGCATGAAAATCCCTATTGAGGGGGCTAGGAGAGGGATTAGGGGGAGGCTGACTGGAAAAGGTTGAGTTTAAAAATTGAGACGGGGGCATGATTTCTCATGATAAAACGTGTCCTGTCCTTCGTCTTCCATGAATCATTGATGGATAAAACTGTGAGAAGAGCATGACGCCGGAGATATAGCCTTCTCTTTGGCTTTTCCTGCGTAAGAAAATGATGTACGACTAAAGCATGCTTTGCCATGTAGCCCTATGCACTCCACCGTACACTACGCTGACGTACACCACTCCTGAAGGCTTCCCTAGTTTCGACTGGACGCCCGGTCTTCGTGTGGCCGTTCCGCTGGGGAACGGTGCTATCCGCGTTGGCGTTATCACTGCCGTGTTCTCTGATGACGACGTGCAGGCCTTTGCCGGAGCCTCTGCTGGGCAGCATAGTGCAGGGCCTTCCGAAGGTATCAAACTTCGTCCCATCACGTGGCCTCTTGAGCTTTCTCCTCTCCTGCCCATCGACTATATGGACACAGTGGCCCAGCTCGCAGCCCGGCAATACTCCTCGCCGGGGCGTATACTCGGTAATCTTCTTCCGCAGGGATTACGGGTGACGGCTCGTATCCGTGTGCGTCAGTATCTGCCAGATCTCGATGGTAAGGGCCGTAAACCCCGGCTTTTTGCATTGCGTGATATACCGGCCATGGCGGAGAGCGAGCGCCTAACGCTGGCGCGCGACTACGCGGAAGGGCGTGCGGAACTTCTTATGCTGGCTGAAGACGCCGCAGATGGTGAACTCTGCATGCTCACCTGCGAACCACCGTGGCCCGTCCGCCCCAATGCTGTGAAACAGCGGGAACTGCTGGACTGGCTGCTCCAGAATGGGGCAGTATCCCGCCGTCGTCTGCGCGATGCTCTGCCAGATTCTTCTGCGGTACTCACGGCATTAGTCAAAGCCAAGCTCATCGAGCTTCGTCCTGCCTATGCGGATATGGACGAGGCAGAGCCCGGAGAGGCTCTTCTGCCCCCTCCTGAGGCTCCTTTTCAGCTTTCCAAGGATCAAAGCGTTTCACTCGAAGGGTTCCGCAAGGCTATGGACGAGCTTGCCTCTGGCTCGCGGAAGGACTTCGCGCATCTGCTCTATGGTGTCACCGGCTCAGGTAAAACAGCCGTCTATCTTGAACTGGCCTATGCCTGCTTCCAACGCGGGCGTTCCGCGCTTATCCTTGCTCCGGAAGTAGCTATCGCGCTCAAGCTCAGGCGTGATGCCGAACAGCGTTTCCCTAATCTGCCCATTTTTTTCTATCATGGTTATCAGAGCCAGCAGCAGCGCGAACGTACGTTCCGCCGTCTGGCTGAAAGGCGCGACCCCTGCCTTATCATCGGAACGCGATCAGCCTTGTTCCTGCCAATGCCGTCGCTGGGCGCTATCGTCCTTGATGAAGAGCATGACGGCTCCTTCAAGCAGGAGGATCGTCTGCCGTATCAGGCCAAGGAAGTGGCGTGGGAACGCGCGCGCCGCCATCGAGCCTTGCTGGTGCTGGGCTCTGCCACTCCGGATATCAAGACCTATCATGCCGCACGGCAGGGGGCTTTTCCCGTGGCGCGGCTCTCGCATCGCGTCGGCGGCGGGACTCTGCCCGAGATAGAATTGGTGGACATCAAGGAGCAGCCGTCCTCGCGTCTGCTTTCTCCTCGTGCGGTAGAAGCCCTGCGGGAGACCGTTCAGCGTGGTGAACAGGCGGTCGTCATGCTGAACCGCCGTGGATATGCTCCGCTCATGTATTGTCTCGATTGCGGGACCGTAGCGCGTTGCCCCAACTGCGATATCGCGCTCACCTATCACAAGCGGCGTGAGCAGATGGTCTGCCATTACTGCGGGCATGCGCGTCCTTACCCTTCGCCGTGCGCCAAGTGCGGAAGCCTGAACTTCCTCCCCATGGGGGAAGGTACGGAAAAGCTCGAAGAGTCTCTGGCTGGAGAGGAACTTGCGGGAGCCCTGCCTCCCGGTGGCCGTGTTCTTCGTCTCGATCGCGACAGCACCAGCCGCCCCGGCCGTATGGAAGAGATCCTCGCCTCGTTCGCACGGCAGGAGGCTCAGGTCCTCGTAGGCACGCAGATGCTCTCCAAGGGACATCATTTCCCCAATGTCACGCTGGCGCTCATCGCGGATGGCGATATGGGGCTCAATCTGCCTGATTATCGCGCAGCCGAGCGCACGTTCCAGCTCCTCGTGCAGTCCTCCGGGCGTGCCGGGCGAGGAGAAAAGCCTGGCCGTGTACTTATCCAGACTCGCGATATCAATCATTATTGCTGGGAGTTCGTGAAGACTGGCGATTATGATGGTTTCTACGAGCATGAGATAGCACTGCGTCAGCAGCGCCGCTATCCGCCTTTCGTCAAACTGGCCCTCATCCGGCTTTCCTATCCGAGGGACTGGAAAGATGGGCAGGGGCGCGTGAATCAGTTCTCGGCGGCTCTGCGTCAGCATGGCCGGGCACTTGGACTTACCGTACTAGGACCCGCACCAGCCCCGCTGGCGCGTATCCAGGGGCGCTCGCGCTTTCAGTGCCTCGTCAAGGCTGGTAACTGGCAGAACATCCGCAATGCTTATGCCGCCGCTCTGCGCGAGCTCGGAAACCTGCCTCACGACCTACGTATCACTCTCGATCTTGATCCGGTGAATATGTTGTAGGAGGGGCTCCTCCTATATTCCAAAGAATTCTGATCGTTTTATGGATAGCGAAAGGCCGCCGCTCCGGGAGTTCTCGGAACGACGGCCTTTCAATGATGAGGGAACAGCTATCGTTCCCGGAAAAGCTTAGAACTTATATACGTCCAGCGAGATGGCGGAAGAAGGCTGGCCTTTCTCACCGGGGAATACGCGGGCCCGGACTTTTTCGCCCTTCTTCAGGTCGTTGATGCCCTTTTTGGATTCCCAGGTGAAGATATCGGCGTAGATGTTTTCGATCATGGTGTTTTCCGTCACCTTGATTTTGGTCAGAGTGCCGTCCTGTTCCTTGAGGGTGAAGGTATGGTTTTTGGCGTCGATATCTTCCACCACGCCGCGTTCTACCACGAACAGCGGGAAGGACACGATGATCTCTTCACTGGGGGCGACGATAACAAAAGGCGTATCGGCCACGGTCTCTTTGGCGGGGGCGGCTTTGGCCTTGGCGGCCTCATCGGCGCCGAAAGAGACGGCGGGAGTCAGAAGCATGGCGCAACAAAGAGCAGTGAACAGAGTTTTGATGTGCATGAGTTCCTCACTTGGTTGATCATTCGAGGAACGGCACGCCTCCGGTCACAAGAGCGTCATGCAGAAGATGGCGCAGCCTGTCCGCTATGGGACCGGGACGGCCGTCGCCTACAGGCTTGCCGTTGTAGTGCGTGACCGCCACGCACTCGCATGTAGTACCAAGTACCAGTATCTCGGCAGCCTGTTCCAGTATTTCTTCTGTTATATCAGTGAGAAGCACAGGCATGAACGTTTTTGCCAGCTCCGCGGCGCGCAGGGCAGTTGTCCCGGGCAGGGCATAGCGGAACTCCGGCATGAGCAGTTGCCCCTGCCTGTCCACCATGGCCACATTGGCTATGGCCGCTTCGGCAAGGAAGCCACGCTCGTCGAAAGCAAAGGTCACGCTCACGCCCTTTTCGCGGGCTTCCTTGGCCATGAGCGCGTTGGCCATGTAATTCGTGGATTTTATCTGCGCTATCCATTCCTGTTTGGCAGGGATGGCGCTACGGGCCGCAGTGATGCCTTTCTGCCAGAAAGCTTCAGGTCGGGGAGAAGCCTGAGTAGCAACGATATACAGACTGCTGTGCGGACATTCCTTCGGATCGACGCCGAGGCCGCCTTCACCACGACCAAGCAGTATCTTTATGCCGCCGAAAGGCGCCGCGCCCACACGAGCGACATCAAGGATGATGCTTCTCATCTCCTCCCACGAGCAGGGAGGCTCAAGTTCCAGCCATTCCGCGGATTTTTTCATGCGGGCGAGATGGGCATCGAGCTGCACGATGCGCCCTTCGAGGAACGTGAGGCTCTCGAAAATGGCATCGCCGCGATGCACCATGTGATCGTCCAGCGGCACGAGCAGAAAGCGCACATCGGTGCAGATAGCCCCCATGCGATGCTCGTAGAAAGCTGTGACATTCTGTGCGCCCGCGCGGGGCAGACTCTGGAGCTTTTCCGCCCAGGCGGCAGGATCGAGAACAGGAACAGTCATGATTTCCTCGTGAGATGGCGGCGTTACGGAGTACAGGTGTCCTTTTCTCCGACAGCGGCAATATAACTCAAAAAAACAGCGTAGTACAGAAGCGTTTATCAGGAAGAGGCATGGCAGGATATAAAAAAAGGCCTGCCGGAGCAGAGCCTTTTTCATAACGTCAGGATCCTGATAGAGGACTATTCTTCTTCGCCGCCATTGAGTTCTACGCGGAACTTGCGAGACAGACGGAAGACCACGACCTTGCGGGGGGGCAGGGTGATGGATTCATCAGTCTGAGGGTTGCGGCCTTTGCGAGCATTCTTGTCATAGGCTTCGAACTTGCCGAAACCGCTGATGAGAAGGGCGTCGTCCTTCTTGATGGCCTGCTTCATGAGGACAAGCAGATTCTCAACGATGTTCTTTACTTCAACGCGGTTGAAGCTCAGAGCTTTATCGTTGTACACTGCTTCCACAATGTCAGCTTTGGTAAGCGCCTTGTTCATATTTTCCTCCTGCCGTCCCTTCCAAAGACGGTGCGTAATTACAAATAAGAAGCCACGCTGGCAGCCATTTCCTGCATGGCTGCGGCATCGGGGTACTTGCCCTGAGCCCACATTTCGAGGCCGTCATCATCGAAGCGGGGAATGATGTGCCAGTGAATGTGGAACATGGTCTGCCCGGCGGCAAGGCCGTTGTTCTGCATGACGTTGAAGCCCTGAGCGCTCGTAGCCTTCATCACGGCCCCGGCAACCTTCTGAAGAGCGGCGAACACAGCCGTTCCCAGTTCTGCGGGGACCTCAAGCATATCCTTATAATGATCCTTAGGGATCACCAGCGTATGCCCGGGATGGACGGGAGCAAGGTCGAGGAACGCAAGAACATTGTCATCTTCATATATTTTCGCGCAGGGGATATCCCCTGTTGCGATACGACAGAAAATACAATTTGCGTCAGTCATGGAACTAAGCCTCCTGCGGCAATTTGCACCTCTCAGGCAAAAGATGTGCCTTGTCATTCTAGGAGCAACCGATTAGAACATCAAGAGCTTTTCCCTAGTGAGTTTGAAAAATGTCCAGATTTTCCTGCGTAGCGAGCCCTTTTTCCCATAGTCGCACAGTCTTTTTCAAGGTCGGAGCGCGGCAGAAAAGGGCCAAACGAGTGGTTCCCGTGTTCCTTCCCTTCTCCGGGTGCCCCATGCAGTGCGTGTTCTGCGCGCAGGATAAACAGACAGGAAGCTCTGCCCCGGCACCTATCCCGGCCATCCTTGAAGATGCGGAGGCCCGCCTCAGCGTCATGCCGTCCTGCTCGGAAAGCGGATCCCGAGAGCTGGCCTTTTATGGGGGCACGTTCACGGCCCTGCCTGCTGAGAAACGCTCCGTGTGTCTGGATTTTTTGCGGCGCATGCAGGATGCCGATCTCATCACCCACGCCCGCTGTTCCACCAGACCGGACGCGCTTTCGCCTGCGATACTTGCCGAACTGAAGCAGTACGACATAACTCTCATCGAACTGGGGATACAGAGTTTCGACAGTGAGGCGCTCAGGACATCCCGTCGTGGCTACGACGGTGAACTTGCATTGGATGCCTGCAGGCGCATCGTCGATGCAGGCTTCGAGCTGGGCATACAGCTTCTGCCCGGCATGCCCGGAACGTCGCCCGATATATTTCTTCAGGACGTAGAGACCGCCCTCAGCCTTTCTCCCTCCTGCCTCCGTTTCTATCCCTGCCTCGTCCCCGATGGGACAGTCCTCGCCCGGTGGTTTCGCGAAGGGCGCTATCAGCCATGGTCTCTGGACGATACGGTCCGGACTCTCGGCGACGCCCTGCACCGCGCATGGAAAAAGGATGTCCCGGTGATCCGGCTGGCCGTTGCTCCCGAACCTCTCTTTGATGCCGCCGTACTCGCCGGGCCGCGCCATCCGGCTCTGGGGGCGCTCATACAGGCGGAAGCTCTTCTGCTTTCTGCGCGGGAGGCCGTCTTCGAGTTGGGGCTTCCCCCGCAGGCACTGCTTCTCCCGCAGCGTTGTCAGGGCTATATCTATGGAGACCGGGGAGCCCTGAAGACGCGCTGGGCAGACCTTGGGCTTGGCCCGGAACGCCTTTATTTTATGGATATGGATGTGGCGGAACTGCGGGGCTGATACGAAAAATATCGGTCCGGGACTTGACGCCCCCCCCGTTTGACGTATGTTCCTGTCATCGACAGGGCGTTTCTCTGTTAGTTTCTTTCTGAGGCAGTCTATGGGTAAAGATCTCATCATCGTGGAATCACCGGCCAAGGTGAAGACCATCAAGAAATTCCTCGGCAGCAAATACATGGTGCAGGCCAGCGTAGGCCATATCCGTGACCTGCCCACCCGCTCCATCGGTGTGGACGAATCCCGCGATTTTGCTCCTCAGTATGAGATCATCAAGGGCAAGGAAAAGGTCGTGAAAGACCTCCAGGATGCCGCCGCCAAGGCAGACACTGTTTTCCTCGCGCCCGACCCTGACCGCGAAGGGGAAGCCATCGCCTGGCATATCGCGGAAGTCATCAAGAATAAAGCTAAGGATATCAAGCGTATCCAGTTCAACGAGATCACGGCGCGCGCTGTAAAGGCCGCGCTTGAAGACGCCCACGATATCAATCCTCATCTCTTCGATGCTCAGCAGGCCCGCCGCGTGCTCGATCGCCTCGTGGGTTACAAGATCTCGCCTCTGCTCTGGAAGACCGTGAAGCGCGGTATCTCCGCCGGACGTGTGCAGTCCGTTGCCCTTCGTCTCATCGTGGAGCGCGAAGAAGAGCGCCTTGCCTTCGTTCCTGAGGAATATTGGACTTTCCGTGCCATACTCGCTGGAGCCGTACCTCCGCCGTTCAAGGCTGAACTCGTCAAAATAGAAACGAATTTCGCCAAAACGCTCAAAGCTCTTTCCGGCATGAGCGATGAAAAGGCCAGCACCCGCAAGATACTTATCGCCAACAAGGCCGCGGCCGATGCCATGGAACAGGCCATGGCCGGTCAGCCCTTCGTGGTTTCTCAGGTGGAGGAGAAGGAGCGCTCGCGTACTCCTCAGCCTCCCTTCACTACGTCCACGCTCCAGCAGACGGCCAACCAGCGTATCGGCTTCACCTCCAAGCGCACCATGGCTACGGCACAGCGTCTGTATGAAGGCATAGAGCTTGGCGAACGCGGCACCACGGCTCTCATCACCTACATGCGTACCGACTCGGTGCGTATCGCCGATGAGGCCCGCAAGGCCGCCACGGACTATGTACAGCAGCGCTTCGGTGAAGAATTCATGGCTCCCGGCGGCAAAGGCCGAGTGTTCAAGGGCAAGACCTCCGCACAGGACGCTCACGAAGCTATCCGCCCTGTCGATGTCACGCTCACGCCGCAGGATGTGAAGGACTTCCTCACTCCGGACCAGTACCGCCTGTATAATCTCATCTGGTGTCGCTTCGTGGCTTCTCAGATGGCTGCCGCCCGCTTCCACGACACGTCGGTAACGCTCACCTGCGGCCCCGGCCAGTGGAAAGCCAAGGGCGAACGCCAGCTTTTCCCCGGCTTTCTCGCCATCATGCCCAGAAGCGTGGACGAGGAAGACTGCGCGCTGCCGCCTCTGCGCGAAGGGGAAGTGGTCACGCTCCAGAAGCTGGAAAAGGAACAGAAGTTCACCCAGCCTGCCCCGCGCTACACCGAAGCCTCTCTTGTGCGCGAGCTGGAAGAGCTGGGTATAGGTCGTCCTTCCACCTACGCCACTATCATCTCGACCATCCAGGAGCGCGAGTACGTCCGCATCGAGGACAAGCATTTTGCTCCCACCGATCTCGGCAACGTGGTGTGTTCCCAGCTTCGCGATCATTTCACCAAGCTCATGGACGTGGGCTTCACCGCTGAAATGGAAAACAATCTGGACAAGGTGGCGGACGGCGAACTTGGCTGGGTGACCTTGATGAAGGATTTTGCCGCCGACTTCGACCCCACGCTCGATGCCGCCGCCAAGAATATGGCTCCTGTCAAAGGTGGGCTGAACACGGATGTGGTCTGTCCTGAATGTGGTAAGACGCTGGTGGTGAAGTTCGGCAAGAGCGGTGAATTCCTCGCCTGTACCGGCTATCCGGAATGTCGCTACACCACCAATTTCACCCGCGACGAGAAGGGACAGATACAGCCTCAGGAGCGCCCGAAGGAAGAACATCAGAAGATGGGGACCTGCCCCAAGTGCGGCGGTGATGTCATCCTCAAGCAGTCCCGCACAGGCAGCCGCTTCCTCAGCTGCTCCAATTATCCGAACTGCGACTATGCCGCTCCGTACTCCACGGGTGTGGCCTGCCCCAAGTGCGGCAAGGGCTCCCTTGTGGAAAAGAGTTCCAAGCGTGGTAAGATCTTCTACTCCTGCGATCAGTACCCCAGTTGTGACTTTGCCGTGTGGGACTGGCCTGTGGCTGAACACTGCCCGCAGTGTGATTCGCCCATCCTCGTCGTCAAATCCGGGCGTGGTAAGGGCCGCCATATCGCCTGCCCGAACATGAAGTGCAAATACACGCGCGAGATCGAGGAATAAGAGATGCAGGAGGGGGCTAGAGAAAGCCTCCCTCTTCGCGCTCCCCATCCCTTCAAAGATTTTAATAGGTTGTAAGGAAGAGTCTGCCCCGGCAGGCTCTTTTTTTCTGTTCCGGCTTCTGGCATTATGGAGAAAAATATGTGAGACCGGAGTTTGCCATGGAAGCTGAAAAGAAGTACTGCGCTACCGTCTCTCAGGGCACGAATCCTCTTGCCATGAACGGCATGGTCACGACGCCGCATCACCTGGCTACTCAGGCGGGGCTCGCCATTCTGCGAAAAGGGGGAAATGCCATTGATGCCGCTATCGCCTCTGCCGCTGTCCTTGCTGTGGTCTATCCGCAGATGTGCAGTCCCGGCGGTGACAGCTTCTGGCTTATCTGCAACGGAAAAAGCGGTGAAGTGAAAGCACTCAATGCCAGCGGGCGTTCCGGCAGGAAAGCGAACATCGAATTCTATAAGGCTCAGGGATTCGCTAAAATACCGCCGCACGGCTGGATGGCGGCGAACACGGTTCCCGGCGCGGTATCCGGCTGGGATGAAGCCCACAAGTTCAGCCGGGAAGTTCTGGGCTCGAAGATATCGTGGGCTGAACTGCTCGACGATGCTATCGCCTACGCTCAGGATGGTTGTCCCGTCAGTCCTTCGCTGGCCCGCTGGAGCGTCATAGATACCGACCCCGATGATCTCGAATACCGCTGCCTCCAGCGATTCCCGGAATTCTCGCGCATCTTTCTGAAGGAAGGCAGAGCGCTTTCCGTCGGTGATATCCTGCGTCAGCCTGATCTTGCCTGCACGCTCACGCGTATCGCTGAGCATGGGGCCCGGGAATTCTACGAAGGAAGCATAGCCCGGGCCATAGCGGACGACATGGAACGGAATGGCGGTTTGCTCATGTTGGAGGATTTTGCCCGGCACAAGGCCGACTGGCAGACCCCTATCAGTGTAGGCTATCGCGGCTTCACGGCGTACAACTGCCCCCCGAATTCTCAGGGGATGGCGTCTCTGGAAATACTCAATATCCTCAATAATTTCGATGTGCAGAGCTTTGGCGAAGGCACGGCGGACTACTATCATGCGCTCATAGAGGCGACCAAAGAAGCCTTCCTTGATCGCGATGCCTACCTCACGGATCCGGATTTCTCGAATATCCCGCTCGAACGTATGCTCTCCCGGGAACATGGTCGGGCGCAGGCCGCGCGTATCGACATGACGCAGGTCACGGCCCCCAAGCCTCTGCTCGACCCCAAGGGCGATACCGTATGGCTTGGCACAGCGGACAGAGACGGCAACTGTGTCTCGCTCATCCAGAGCATCTATCATGATTTCGGTTCCGGCATCGTGCCTAGCGGTACCGGCGTCCTGCTTCAGAACCGTGGTTCGTTTTTCTCGCTGGATCCGAGCCATGTGAACTGTCTTATGCCGGGCAAGCGTACGTTCCATACGCTGACTCCCGCCATGCTTCTCAAAGATGACAGGCCCTGGCTCATCTACGGGACCATGGGGGGCGAAGGGCAGCCACAGACTCAGGCCGCCCTCGTGACCCGCATCGTAGATTTCGGCATGACTCCACAGGAAGCGATATCTGCCCCGCGCTGGCTTTACGGCCGCTCGTGGGGCGCTCCCTCCAATGATGTAAAAATCGAAGGCCGCGTGCCAGCTTCCGTGATCGAAGAACTGGAGAAGCGTGGACATCCTGTGAATATCGTTGATGATTATACCGATGTCATGGGGCACGCCGGGGCCATACTCGTGCATCCGAACGGTATCATGCAGGCGGGGACCGACCCGAGAAGTGACGGCCTTGCCTCTGGCTGGTAGCAGGTTCAGACGACGGAGCCGTGTGGATTGCCGGTACCGTTCCTATGCTCATCCAGCCATGCCGTTATGTCGCTCAGCACTTCTGTATCCGCATCGAGCAGGAAATGCCCTCGCTTCGGGTAGATATGCAGGAGCCTGTCCGGTGAGGAGACTCTTTCGTAGAACCATCGAGAAGCCTCCGGGGGCACGAACCAGTCGTCTTCGCCGTGCAGGATGAGCAGTGGCGTGACCACGTCCTTCATGCGCGGCTGGAACCAGTCCGCGCCGCTCAGCCACACATTCCCTGCCAGTCTCACTGTCACAGAATCCAGTACATACCGGTCATCGTTCCACGAGCCTTCGTCGTTCTCCTTCCAGCACGGAGCGACCAGCGAAAACCGTTCATCCCCTCGTTCCCGGTGTCTGGAGCTGGTTTCACTCAGCAGAAAGGATAGCGCCGGGACCATGCGTATGGCCGCACCGGTGATGATCTCTCCAGCTATTTTTTCAGGATGTTCCGCGGCGTAGGCGGCGGCCACGAATCCGCCCATGCTGTGCCCCAGCAGAAAGACCGGAAGACCGGGGCAGGCGTTATGGGCATGCTCGACGATCATGTCCGTATCGAAAATATAGTCGAAGAAATCCCGGACATCTCCTCTTGGCCCATCGGAACGGCCATGCCCGCGGCAATCGAAGCGGTACACGCCATATCCGGCAGAGTTCAGCTCTGCGGCAGCATGATCGTATCGCCCGCTATGTTCAGCCAATGTATGGAGAAGGACGACTATCCCCTTCGGATGGCGCGGGATATCCCGGCGGAAGAAAATATTCAGGCCATCGTTTGTCCGTATCGTGCCCTGTTCGTATATCTCTGCCATAGAGCCTCCTTTCAGGCATTGTGGCAAAGCAGAGCTGAGAGGACCATGAGAAAAGAACGTCTGCGATATGCCCGCGTTCAGCCGATGAACGGCAGAGTTCCGGAGTAGTAGATGCCGTCCATGCGGACATCGACCACCACAGGATAGATCTCTACGCCTGCCTGAGCGGCTTCCGTCAGCGCTTCGGCGTATACGGGGTCGATATAGTCTGCGGCCCGGAAGCAGCGGCCGTCCGGCCTCTGGATGATGTAGAGCATGGCGGCACGCTGACCTTCAGCCTTGAGCCTCATCAGCGTCTGGAGATGTTTTGCCCCGCGGGAAGTCACGGCATCGGGAAACGCGGCGGCGCAGTCCTCCA
Source organism: Mailhella sp. (assembly GCA_017522745.1). GTDB lineage: Bacteria > Desulfobacterota > Desulfovibrionia > Desulfovibrionales > Desulfovibrionaceae > Mailhella. The sequence continues at coordinate 1,759 of JAFWYI010000103.1, read as the reverse complement.
CCAGCGTGACGTTCTTGCACTCCACCCAGAGCGCAGGCTTGTCTGGGCCTGTGAGGAGACCGTCCAGGCGGCTTTCTCCGTTCACAGCCTCGCGTTTGATCGCCGTGTATCCCCGGGCCCAGGGCAACAGACCGACATGGAACAGGGCTGTCAGCAGGTGATTCGGCGTGGAGGTGTTCACGCCGACCCAGAACATTCCACCGTTGGGCCACGACTGCCCCAGCGCTTCCAGAGTCCACTTCAGCTTACGTTCAGGATTCTCTGCCGGAGAAAGCAGAACAGGGGCACCAGGCCTCAGAAGTCCGAGCATAGTGCCTGTGTTATTGGTGTGTGCCAGCACTTCCTGCCCATCCAGTTCGGCATGGACGAAAAAGCGTTTCTCCCTTCTGATGAAGCGCCCTACACGACAGCCTTCAGGATATTTCAAAAGTGCGTCACTCATCAATTTACAGCCCTCTTTGAACTTGATAGAGTTTTTGTCTGGTCCCACTATGTATCGCTCATCGCCAACAGGAAAAGCAATATGAAATTCGCCGAAAGAATGAAACTTCTGGCGCCCTCCGCTACGTTTGCCGTCAACACCAAGGCTCTTGAACTGAAGGCCAAGGGTATTCAGGTCATCAGCCTTGCCGTGGGTGAACCCGATGCGCCCACTCCCGCACATATCTGCGAAGCCGCCAAAAAGGCCATCGACGAGAATTTTTCCAAGTATACCCCTGTGAACGGGATCATGGAATTCCGCAAGGCGGTATGCCTCTACTTCAAACGCCAGTACGGTATCGAGTCCAAGCCGGAAAACGTCATCATCACCACGGGCGGCAAGCAGTCTCTTGCCAACACGCTCATGGTCTTGCTCGATGAAGGGGACGACGTACTGCTTCCCTGCCCGTACTGGACCAGCTATCCCGATCTCATCCGCCTCGCAGGCGTTAATCCTGTTCTGGTCACGGCGGATTCCTCCCGCGCCTTCCACATAGATGTCTCCGATCTTGAGAAAGCTGTTACGCCCAAGACGAAGATGATCATCCTGAACACGCCTTCCAATCCCACGGGTGCCGTGTACTCTCAGGACGAAGTGGACGCCATGGTGCAGTGGTGCATCGAGCGCGATATCTTCGTTCTCTCCGATGAGATCTACGATCAGCTCACGTTCGACGGTGCGCCTGCCAGCGTTGCCAAATGGTGGGTCCAGTATCCCGAGAAGGTCGCCATCCTTAACGGTCTTTCCAAGGCTTTCGCCATGCCCGGCTGGCGCGTAGGCTTCACCCTTGCCCATGAAGACCTCATCAAGCAGTGTTCCAAGCTCCAGGGGCACATGACCTCTCATATCTGCTCCATTGCCCAGAAGGCTGGCGTGGCCGCACTCGAAGGCCCCTATGACTGCGTGGAAGAGATGCGGCAGTCCTTCATCCGCCGCCGCGATATGGCCATGGCCGAGATATCCACCTGGCCCGGTGTGGTGTGCCCCAAGCCCGCAGGTGCGTTCTACCTGTTCCCGGACGTGCGCGCTCTCTTCACGCCCGAGATTCCCGATGCAACGGCGATGTGTACCTACCTGCTGGAAAAAGCACACGTGGCCTGTGTTCCCGGTGAAGCCTTCGGCGACCCGAACTGTATCCGTCTTTCCTACGCTGTATCCGACGAGATTCTCATGGACGCTCTGCGCCGCATGAAGGATGCTCTTTTCAATTAACTCTTTTAGGATGGTGCATTATGAATCAGTCCAAACTCGACTGGGCCCATGCCTGGCTTGGCGGTG
>JAFWYI010000008.1 GCA_017522745.1 Mailhella sp. | reverse complement strand
CTGCACGTCGTAGGGAGCGAGCTGGGGCGGGAACTTGATGCCGTTCTCGTCGAAGTTCTGCTCGATGCAGGCGGCCACCACGCGGGAGACGCCGATGCCGTAGCAGCCCATGACGATGATGCGTTCCTTGCCGTTCTCATCGAGGAAGGTGGCGCGCAGGGCTTCGCTGTCCTGGGTGCCCAGCTTGAAGATGTGGCCGACTTCGATGCCGCGCTTGATCTCCAGAGGCTGACCGCATTCGGGGCAGGGGTCGCCAGCCACGGCGTTGCGCAGGTCGGCGTATTCGATGGGCAGTTCCACGTCGCGGATGAGGCTGAGATGACGGACGTGCTTGTCGGTCTTGTTGGCACCGGCGATCCAGTCGTTGCCAGCCATGAGTTCCTTGTCGGCGTAGATCTTTTCCACACCCTTGAGACCGGCAGGACCGGCAAAGCCCACAGCGGCACCGGTCATGGCAAGCACCTGTTCGGGGTTGGCGAACTGGATGTCATCGGCGTCGATGAGGTGGGCGAGCTTGATCTCGTTGAGTTCGCGGTCGCCGCGGAGAAGCACGGCCACGGCCTTGCCGTCAGCCATGAAGAGCAGAGTCTTGATGAGCTTGTCAGCGGTCACGCCGAGGAATTCGCACAGTTCTTCGATGCTGTGCTTTTCCGGGGTGTCCATTTCTTCCATGGCGGGGCAGGGCGTTTCGTCCTGCACGAATTCGGTCTTGATGGGGGCGCGTTCCACGTTGGCGGCCCAGGTGCAGGCAGGCCAGTTGGTGCAGGCGGTGATGGCGTCTTCGCCGGTTTCGGCGAGTACCATGAATTCATGGGAGAAGTTGCCGCCGATGGCGCCGGAGTCAGCTTCCACGGGGCGGAAATCGAGACCCATGCTGGAGAAGATCTCGTGGTACGCGTCCTTCATGGCGAGGTAGCTCTTGTTGGCACCTTCATCGTCCACGTCGAAGGAGTAGGCGTCCTTCATGAGGAATTCGCGGCCGCGCATGAGACCGAAGCGGGGGCGCACTTCGTCGCGGTACTTGGTCTGGATCTGGTACAGGTTCAGAGGAAGCTGACGGTAGGACTTCACTTCGCCGCGAAGCAGGTCGGTCATGACTTCTTCATGGGTCGGTCCGAGGCAGTAGTCGCGGTCGTGACGATCCTTGAAGCGCAGGAGTTCCTTGCCATACTTCTTCCAGCGACCGGATTCTTCCCAGAGTTCGCCGGGCTGCACCATGGGCAGGAGGGTCTCGAGAGCGCCGGCGGCGTTCATTTCACGGCGCACGATGGCCTTGGCTTTTTCAAGGGTGCGAAGACCCAGCGGCAGCCAGGTGTAGATGCCGGACGTGAGCTTGCGGATCATGCCCGCGCGCACCAGCAGCTTGTGGCTGACCACTTCGGCGTCGGCAGGGGCTTCCTTCAGGGTAGGGATGTAGTAACGGCTCCAGCGCATGGAAAATCCTCTAGTTCTTATGGGTGAGAAGTTTATCGAGTTCTTCAAGGAAAGCCGCGAGCAGGGCGTCCTCACCGTTCACGGAACGGAGGATCTGCCCCTTGCGGAAAATAACGCCCTTGCCGCGTCCTCCGGCAAGGCCGATGTCGGCTTCACGGGCTTCGCCCGGACCGTTCACCACACAGCCCATGACGGCGACCTTGATATCGCTGTCTGCAGCGGCGGGGTGGGACTGGATATGTTCTTCCACCTTTTCAGCCATGCAGATGAGGTCTATCTCGGTACGGCCGCAGGTGGGGCAGGAAACGATCTCGGGTCCGCGGCTTCGAAGGCCGACGGAACGCAGGATCTCCCAGGCAACGCCCACTTCCTTCACGGGATCAGCCGAGAGGGATACGCGCATGGTATCGCCAATGCCTTCAAAAAGCAAAAGGCCGAGGCCCACGGAAGATTTGATGGCACCGCGCATGGGCGTGCCCGCTTCGGTGACGCCCAGATGCAGGGGGTAGTCCGCCCGCTCGGCCATGAGCCGGTAGGAAGCGATGGTGTGGGCCACGGACGAGGACTTGAGGGAGATCTTGGTGTCGTAGAAACCACGCTCTTCCAGCATGCGGACATGGCGCAGTGCGCTTTCTACGAGGGCTTCGGGGGTAGGACCACCGAAGCGTTTCAGCAGTTCTTTTTCCACGGAGCCGCTGTTCACCCCCACGCGGATGACGGCACCGTTGGCCTTGGCGGCCGCGGCCACGTTGTCTACCGGGGCGGAACCGCCGATGTTGCCGGGGTTGATGCGGAGCCCCTTGAGGCCTGCATCGAGAGCGGCGATGGCGAGCCGCCAGTCGAAATGGATGTCCGCGATGAGCGGGACGGGTGAAGCGAGTACTATGCTTTTGAGCGCGGCTGCGGCGGCTTCGTCGGGTACGGCGAGGCGCACCACCTCACAGCCCGCGGCATGCAGGCGGCGTATCTGTTCCAGCGTGGCTTCGGCGTCGCGGGTGTCGGTATTGGTCATGCTCTGCACGACGACGGGAGCGCCGCCGCCGATGAGTATGTCGCCGAGCTTCAGCTGTCTTGTCCTGTTGCGATGAGGCGCTTTCATGGCTTCTCCTTGAGCTTGTGCAGATGATGTATCGCGTCCCAGGTATAGATGGCAAGGGCCACCCAGATGATGGGGAAGGAAATCATGTCCGCCGGCTTTATGCTTTCGCCCAGAACGGTGATGGCAAGTACGAAGGCGATGGAGGGGCTGACGTACTGCAGGATGCCTATAGTGGCCAGCGTGACATGGCGGGCGGCGTAGCCGAACATCATGAGCGGGAGCCCGGTAAAGAAAACGGTGGAGACAAGCAGGAAGGGGTGCAGGGGGCCGTGACCGGTCATGCCCATGCCTTCTTCCATGAAGAGCAGCCAGAGGAGGGCGACCGGCATGAGGAGGAGCGACTGGATGAAAAGGCTTGCGGCTGCCGGCATGCGGAGCGTTTTCTGCACATAGCCGTAGAACGCGAAGGATGTTGCCAGCACAAGGCCTAGCCACGGTAGATGCCCGAAGGCGATGATGCTCGCGCTTACGGCGAAGAAGGCCAGGCCGATGGCGACGGCCTGCGCTCTGGAAAGTTTTTCGCCAAGGAAGAGGCGGCCCATGAGGACATTGAGGAGAGGCGTGATGAAATATCCCAGAGTGGATTCCACCACGCGGCCTGAGGTGACGCCCCAGATATAGAGCGTCCAGTTGCCGGCAAGAAGCAGGGCCGCCGTAGCCAGCGCGAGAAAGAGCTTCTTTTCTTTGAAGGCATCTTTCACGTGGCTGAGCTGGCCGGTGAATGCCAGAACACCGGCGAGGAAGACCACAGTCCAGAGCATGCGGTGCGCCATGATGGACACCGGGTTCATCCCAATGAACAGAGGCCAGAACAGAACGGCGACACCCCACAGCAGATGGGCACCAAGACCGGCACTGGTCCCCGCGCAGGAAGCGGAACATTCTTTGCTCAGGAAAGGCAGATGGAACAGCATGGTCATACCTCTAATCAGCAATCCGCTCCCCCGTCACAGGGACAGGAGAGCGGATCGTAAGACAACAGGGAAAGGTTCCCCGGATTTTTAGCGGTTGAAGGAACGAGCGTAGAGTTCCACGATGGCGCGGCGGCCGTTGGCTTCGAGGAAGCGGGTGCCGGTGGCGGTGAAGCGGTTGTGCTTGATGACGGGGTCGGTGGTCTTCACCCATTCGTCGTTGATCCAGCGGAACCAGGCGTCCTGCTTCTGGTCGAACACGAGCAGGGGCTTGTTGCACAGCTTGGCGAATTCAGCGCCCCAGCCGGTGCCGCCCTTGACGGTCTTGTCTTCCTGGATCTCACCGATGACGATGACTTCGTTGCCGCTGCTGACCTGCCAGCAGATGGACTGGAGGACCTTGCGGAACATAGGAGCGCGGGTATATTCGCGGCCCATGAGACGGGAAACATAGGTCATGCTCACGTCCTTGAGAGCCAGCTCGTCCTGAGTCAGCACGCGCACGCCGCGGGTGCGTTCGATCTGATGGCCTTCAAAGCTGTAGTTGACTTCTTCGATGCCCCAGGCTTCGGCCTGAGCGCCAAAGAACTGTTCAGCACCGGCAGCGCCGCCGCTGAAGAGAACGCACTGTTTCGGATCAAGCATCTGGTCCTCCCAGAGAGATGGTGTTTATGAAAGTTGAAAAAGAAATCCTTTGCAGGATCAATATGCGGGTTCCACGCGGCGGCTTCCGTCCGCCCCGGCGATGACGCGTACGCGTTGTCCGGGCTGTATGGCCGGTTCCGCCCCCTGCACGACGACTTCTTCGTTGCCGTGGTCATCGCGCAGTATTATCTGAAGACCGGTCTCACGCGAGGTGAGCGTTCCAGCTCCAGCGCCAGCCGCACCGCCAAGCAGTGCGCCGCCTAGAGAAGAGAGCGTGCGACCGGAGCCGCCGCCTATGGTGCTTCCGATGACGCCCCCGGCCACAGCGCCGATGATGCCGCCCAGCGTCTGCTGGTCGCGGGTGTCACCGTGTATGGTCACAGGTTGGACGGAAACGACAGTGCCCTGATGGGCAGAGTAGGATCGCTGGGCATCAGCAGCCTTGTAGTCATGACCACCTACGTTGGAACTGCATCCCGTGAGAGCGGGAGCCAGAAAAGCCAGCATGGCAGCAAGAGCAAGAGCCGCGTGTCTGCGGAAGAGCATAGAGCCTCCGTGATGCCTTATCGTCATAAAAGCAGGTCTATCATATCCAGCTTACGGCGAAAGTCCAGTTAAGAAGGGAGCGGATAGCCCGGGAAAAACAGAAAGTTTGCCTGTTTCCGGGGCTTGAGGCTCTTCTCTCCGGCGACAGCTGGGGCATCCTTCAAAGCCCGATGAGCTGGAACGGATGTTTTTCGCTGCCGGGCAGACAAAAAGACCGCCACCCGGAACTCCGAGCGGCGGTCTTTGTCATTCAGTCTGTTCTCAGCCGGGCTATTCGCCCATGGCTTCCTTGAAGCGGATCTGCAGGGCCTGCATCTTGGCCTTCTTATCCATGAGGTCGGCCTGACGGGCCTTCTCGGATTCGACCAGTTCTGCGGGGGCGCGCATCACGAAGTTCTCGTTGGAAAGCTTGCCGTTCAGGGCCACGAGGTCCTTGTCCACCTTGCCGATCTCCTTGTCGAGGCGGGCGAGTTCGGCCTGGAAGTCCACAGCACCGTCGAGAAGCACGATGACTTCACAGCCGCGCACCACGTTGCTGGCGGAAGCCTTGGGAGCGTGGGCGTTGGCGTCGATGGTCAGGGATTCGAGGCGGGCGAGGTCGAAGAAGCCGCGTCCGGATTCGAGCAGGGCGGCCTGTTCGTCAGAGGCGGGGCGCAGGACCACGGTGAGCTTGTAGGAAGGCTTGATGTTCAGCTCCGCACGGATGGTACGGATGGCGCTGATGGCTTCCTGCAGGAACATCATCTGGTCGGCTTCCAGAGGCTTGCGGCACTCGGGACGTTCGGCGGGGTACAGCTCGGTGGCGATATCCGTGCCTTCGTTGCCGGGCAGGGAGCTCCATACTTCGGCAGTGACGAAGGGAGCCATGGGATGCAGGAGGAGCAGGATCTCCTTCAGCACGGTGTAAAGCACGTACTGGGCTTCTTCCTTGCGTTCGCCTTCTTCGCGCATGTCGGCCTTGATGAGTTCAAGGTACCAGTCGCAGAATTCGTTCCACAGGAACTTGTACACGCACTGGGCGGCATCGTTGAAGCGGTAGCTTTCGAGAGCGGCGTCTTCTTCGGCCTTCACTTCTTCGAGTCGGTTCAGGATCCACTGATGGTGCAGACCCTTCACTGCGCCGAGGTCCACAGCCTTGGGGGCGGCGTCTTCAGGCAGGTTCATGAGGGCGAAACGGGCGGCGTTCCACACCTTGTTCATGAAGTGGCGGTAGCCTTCGATGCGCTCTTCGGACATGCGGATGTCGCGGCCCATGGCGGCGAAGGCCGTCAGGGTGAAGCGCAGGGAGTCGGCACCGTACTTCTGCACCATGTCCTGCGGGTCGATGCCGTTGCCGAGGGACTTGGACATCTTGCGGCCCTGAGCGTCACGCACGAGGGCGTGGATATACACTTCCTTGAAGGGCACTTCGCCCATGAACTGCTGGCCCATGATGATCATGCGGGCCACCCAGAAGAAGAGGATGTCGAAGCCGGTGACGAGCACGCTGGTGGGGTAGAACTTCTTCAGCGTGTCGGTCTGTTCAGGCCAGCCCATGGTGGAGAAAGGCCACAGGGCGGAGGAGAACCAGGTGTCGAGGACGTCGGGGTCCTGTTCCAGATTCGTGCAGCCGCATTTGGTGCAGGCCGTGGGATCGGTCTCGGACACGATGAGTTCGCCGCAGTCGGGGCAGGTCCACGCGGGGATACGGTGGCCCCACCAGATCTGACGGCTGATGCACCAGTCGCGGATATTGTCGAGCCAGTTGTAGTAGGTCTTGGTCCAGTTTTCAGGATAGATCTTGATATCACTGGGCACGGCGGCGCGGGCGCGGGGGGCCAGCTTGCTGAGGGCCACGAACCACTGGTCGGAAACGTAGGGTTCGATGACGGTCTTGCAGCGGTAGCAGCAGCCCACGCTGTGGCTGAGCGGCTCTTCGGCCACGAGATGGCCGTTTTCGCGCAGTTCTTCCACGATGGCCTTGCGGCATTCTTCGCGGCTCATGCCGGCGTACTTGCCGCACAGGGTTTCGTCCTGCACCATGTTGCCGTTGTCGTCGATGACCTGGATGAACTCGAGGTTATGGGCGTGGCCGAGGTTCCAGTCGTTGGGATCGTGGCAGGGCGTAACCTTGAGGCAGCCGGTGCCGAATTCCCGGTCGACGTAGCGGTCGGCGATGAGGGGGATCTCGCGGTTGGCGATGGGCAGGATGAGCTTCTTGCCAGCGAGACCGGCATAGCGTTCATCTTCAGGATGCACGCACACGGCGGAGTCGCCCAGCATGGTCTCGGGGCGGGTGGTGGCGATGGTCACGGAGCCGGAACCGTCGGCGAAGTCGTAGCGGATATGCCAGAGCATGCCCTTGGAGTCGATGTGATCCACTTCGTCGTCGGCAAGGGCGGTGTGGCAGCGGGGGCACCAGTTGACGATGTACTTGCCCTTGTAGATGAGGCCGTCCTTGTAGAGCTGGACGAAGACCTTGCGCACAGCACGGGCGAGGTTGTCGTCCATGGTGAAGGCTTCGCGGGTCCAGTCCACAGAAGCGCCGAGGCTCTTGATCTGTTCAAGGATCTGACCGCCGTACTGCTTCTTCCATTCCCACACGCGTTCGATGAAGGCTTCGCGGCCCAGATCGTGACGGCGCTTGCCTTCCTTGGCAAGGGCGCGTTCCACCACGTTCTGCGTAGCGATGCCGGCATGGTCGGTGCCGGGAAGCCAGAGCACGTTCTTGCCCTTCTGGCGGGCATGACGGCAGAGCACGTCCTGAAGGGTCTGGTTCAGGGCGTGGCCGATGTGGAGGATGCCCGTGACGTTGGGCGGAGGGATGACGATGGAATAAGGGTCGCCAGGGGCGGACATGTCGGGAGTGAAGGTCTTGCCTTCTTCCCAATGTTTGCGCCAGTGAGCTTCCACTTCCTGCGGTTCATAGGCTTTGGACAGCATTTGCTAGGCTCCAGTAGGTTTAATATCGGCCGTGTGATCCCGCTCTCTTGCGGAAGTTCCGGCTTGTGCGTATTCATAAGACACGGAGGAAAACATGATAAACATCCTGTGGGACGCCTCCCATATCTGGGGCTATCTGCTTTTGCACGCCGTTCGTTCGGCGGGCATTCCTTTCCGTGTACTCAAAGGGTTAGACATAGCGCATTCCGGCCTGACAGGCAAGATGCTCCTCGTGCCCGGAGGCTCTGCCCGGCGCAAGGCCGAGGGACTTGGTGCGCAAGGCATAGCGGCCATCCGGCGCTTCGTGACCGAGGGTGGACATTACATGGGTTTCTGCGGTGGTGCCGGGCTCGCGCTTTCTGGCGGTCTCGGCCTGTGCCCATGGCAGCGCGATGGTATGCCCGACCGTATGCAGCACCTTGTTTCCGGACATCTGGTCTGCGAGGTGGCATCCGGTAATCCTCTGATCCCGGCCGAACTTTCGGGCAAGCCAGCCCTTCTTCCGGTCTGGTGGCCCGGACGCTTCAACGAGCCGGAAGGGGAACATGGCGTGGAAGTTCTGGCGCGATATCGTGCGGCGGGGCCGGATCTCTATGTGGCCGATATGCCGTATTCCTCCATGCCTGCGGACATCCTTTCCGAATGGAACGCGATGTACGGCGTGAAACTGCGCCCCTCTATCCTGGATGGGAAACCCTGTGCTGTGACCGGTTCCCTCGGCCGCGGGAGCTGGCTGCTCAGCTACAGCCATCTGGAGACCCCCGGAGAAGGCACTCCCGGCTCCGAACAGGCGAGCCGCTGGTTCCTGCACGTGTTGCGGCAGTGGAGTGGAGCCTCCCCTTCGCTTGAAGCCTTGCCGCCGCTCGTTCCGTCGGCCCAGCCTATCCTGTGGGAAGATGCCGATCTGATCTCGGCCGCGTTGCGGCTCGAAGCTCTGCTCGAACTGGCGCAGGAACTCGGTCTTCTGTTCCCGCGAAACTCCTGGCTTCTTGGCTGGCGTTCCGGCGTGCCGGGGTCGCAGTTCAACAGCCTCAGGGCCGCTCTCTGCACCACGCTGAGCTTCACGCCGGATGATCGTCGTACCCATCGGTGGGAGACTCGCCGTGAAGAGTTCATGAAGGCTTTCGATCTGTTTGAGCAGGGCGCACGGAGCTGGCTACTCGCGCGCCGTCTGTCCGATACGCTGGCG
>JAFWYI010000102.1 GCA_017522745.1 Mailhella sp. | reverse complement strand
GGAATGAATGATGTTTGAAAATAAATTAAAAATTTTCCACATGCTACCATGTGCCACGGTTCTGCAGCACGAAAAAAAGCCGCCCCTCACAGCAGGAGGAAGGCGGCTTTTCAACTAAAGGCGAGCTGATCAGAGGGCGGCGATAGCGTCGGCCATGGCGTCGAGCCAGGGGCTCTTCACGGCTTCGATAGCACCGGCGTCACAGGAGCGGGCGATGCTGGGATCGATGGGCAGGCGTGCCACGTTGGGGATGCCGTATTGCTTAGCGATATCTTCAAGGTGGCTTTCACCGAAGATGGCATGGCGCTTGCCGCAATCCGGGCATTCGAAGTAGGACATGTTTTCCACCAGACCCAGCACAGGAACATTGAGACCGTCCATCTGGGCCATGTTCACGGCCTTTTCCACGATCATGGACACCAGTTCCTGCGGAGAGGTGACGATGACGATGCCGTCGATGGGTAGAGACTGATAGACGGTGAGCGGAACGTCGCCGGTGCCGGGAGGCATGTCCACGAACAGGTAATCCACGTTGTTCCAGATGACTTCGGACCAGAACTGCGTGACGACCTGAGCGATGACAGGACCACGCCAGATAACGGGTTGGGTGGGATCGTCAAGGAGCAGGTTCATGGAGGCAACGTCCACACCAGTGGCGGAACGAACAGGGTTCAGACCGAGCTGGGTGCCGTGCATGCGCTGGGTGAGGCCGAAAAGACGCGGGATGGAAGGACCGGTGATATCGGCATCAAGCACGGCTGCGTGGCTGCCGCGGCTCTGCATCTTGGAGGCGAGGAGGCCGGTGACGAGAGACTTGCCCACGCCGCCCTTGCCGCTCACCACACCGATGACCTTTTTGACGGAGGAGAATTTATGGGGGGCTACCTTCATGCTTTCCTTGCGGTCGGCACAGCTTTCGGAGCTGCAGCTACCGCACTGGTGATTGCAATCGCTCATAATGGAACTTCCTTATTTCGTTCCGCCTCGAAAAAGGCGGGTGTTTTTTCCGGTCCTCACCATAGTGCTTTCAGGCTATGATGACAAGATGGTGACAGAAAAATTTCCGACGCATCGCGCTTCCCTCCATGACATACACGCAGGTGCTTGACGGCACAGCGGCCTGATGGGTAAATGAAGGCAAGATCGAGCAGAGAGGTACGATATGCCTGCATTTGAATTTTATGACGCCGCCGGTAACAAGCATCCGTTCGAAACGCTGGACGAAGCCCGCGCTTTTGCCGAAGCCTGCGGATACAGATTCGTGACGAGCCGGAGCGTCATGGAAGAAGACGCGGCCCGTATTTACTACTATGTTGCGGCAAAAGATGTGCCTGAAGGCGTGACTGACCCGAAGGAGCTTTTCCCCATCCTGCTTTCTTCGTACAAGGAATGGGAAGAACCGCGCATCATGCCGGTGATAGAGGTGGGCGAGCTTGCGTAGCCCGATATGATGGAAAAGTAATGAAAAGAGGACGGTCTCAGGACTGTCCTCTTCGTTTGTGTAGTGAAGGGGGGGGCTCAGCGCGCGTGCATGGCTCGCCGGACTGCATCGACTTTCACCGCGATATCGTCCGCGCCCACCAGTTCCGAAACGAGCGCACAGCAGCGGGCGCCGTGTCTGACTACTTCGCCGATGTTGTGTTCCTTGATGCCACCGATGGCCACGAAGGGCAGGGGGCAGTTCGCGGCGACCCAGTCCAGATAACTGAGACCGACGGGGGCGCATACGTCCTCCTTCGTCTGCGTGGCGAAAATGGGCCCCACCCCGATGTAGTCCGCACCGGCTTTTACTGCGGCCAGCGCCTGTTCCGGGCAATGGGTGGAAAGACCGATGATCATGTCCGTTCCCACGAGGCGGCGGACTTCGGGTACAGGGATATCGTCCTGTCCCACGTGTACGCCGTCCGCTTCCACGAGCATGGCGATGTCGATGTGATCGTTCACGATGAAGCACGCCCCGGCGTCAAGAGTGAGGCGGCGCAGTATGCGGCATTCCTCAAGCATGACTGCGGGCTTGGCGTGCTTTTCCCGGTACTGGAGGATCTTCACTCCAGCACCAAGCAATGCCCGAGCCTGTTCCTCTACACTCCTCCCGCGAGCGAGGCGGGAGTCTGTGAGTGCGTAAATATCTGTATCTCCAGGAAGAATACGAGGCATGGAAAAAATCCTTAAAGTAAAGGTTCAACTATTCCTGTGAGGATATACTCTATCGCAGCGTCTGCCTGCATGGCGGCGCATTGCGTGACGCGTGGTGCCAGCGGCGGGCACTGAGCGATGTCTGTCTGCATATCTCCCACTACGACGAGCAGGCCGCGTGGCCTTTTCATAATGCGGCGCGTCATCTGGCGGCCTCCGAATCCACCCATCCCTGAACCGCAGATGAGTGTTTTTCCGGCACGCAGAGCATGCAGGGAAAACATTGCCTTGGTCGCGGCGTCATCCAGTGCTTCTATCCAGATGTCGGCCTGCGCGAGAAGGTTCGGAAGATTGGATTCGTCCAGCCAGAGGGCATGGCTTTGGAGTCCTATAGTGGGGGATAGTTCACGGAGCTGTTCCGCGAGGGCGCTGACCTTGGACTGACCAATGTGCTGAGGGAAGAAATGCTGGCGGTTGAGATTGGAACGCTCAACACGGTCGCCGTCGATAAGTACGAACGCACCTATACCGCTTCGGGCCAGCATCATGGCCACGTTTGAACCAAGGCCGCCGCACCCCGCGATGCCGATGCGTGCGGCCTTCAGTTTTTCGCGCTGTTCTGTTGTGAAATAGCTGAGCATCAGGTCATCCTGTGAAGTCGCAGCCTTCCCAGTCCTTGATGACAGCCTGATAGCCCTGCGCGGCAAGGCTGTCGCATATCTCCTGAACAGAGCGAGGATCGGAGATATCGAACTGCCCGGAATTCTCTGCCTCTACCACACGCCCGCCCACGGCCGTAGAAACTCCTGCGGAAACACGAGTGACGCCGATGGGGATGAGATTATCGCGCATGGAGGCGCTTTCCCGGCTCGAAACCGTTATGGCGCAACGCGGCAGGAAACAGCGCAGAGCGGCGATATACTGGACGAATTTTCTGTCATCGACAGGATGTTTCACCTCAAAGGAGCCTTCGTGAGGGCACATCCTCGGGACGGAGAGTCCGATATCGGTACCAGGGTAGTGGCGCTGGAGCCACCACGCGTGCAGACCTGTGCAGAACGCGTCGTGGATGAATTCATCGAGACCGAGGAGCGCCCCTATGCCTACACCGTGGAGCCCGGCTTCAGCGGCTCGCCCGGGCGTTTCCAGCCGCCAGTGATAGTCATGCTTGGGGCCGGCAGGATGCAGCCATTCGTAGAGTTCCTGATCGTAAGTCTCCTGAAACATGGTCATGCTGTCCACACCGCTGGCAAGAAGGAGGCGGTATTCTTCCAGCGTAAGGGCGTAGACTTCTACGCTCACGGAGGCAAAGCGCGGTTTGATGCGTGCCGCGACCTCTGCGATGTACTGCGGGGATGAGATATGTCTGGCGTCGCCGGTGAGCAGGAGTACGTGACCGATACCAGCTTCGGCAAGGGCGATAGCTTCCGCTTCCGCTTCGTCCACACTCAGGTGACGCCGCTTCTGATGGTTCTGTGCATTGAAACCGCAGTAGCGGCAATGGTTGGTGCAGATGTCGGAGATGTAGAGTGGTGAGAAGATGTTTACTGCACGACCGAAGTTACGCAGGGTGAGTTCGCGCGAGCGCTGGGCCATCTGCTCAAGATACGGCTCTGCCGCCGGAGAGAGCAGAGCCATGAAATCTTCGGGGCGAAGCGTGTCCTTGCGGAGCGCCGCCAGAACCTGTTCAGCTGTAGCGTTCGCCGCCAGTTCTGCTCGAAGCTCACGCGGGTATTGCTGGAGAAAATCATAAAATGAAAACATGAAAACCTCTGTACAACGAGACATTCCTTGACCTCGCCGGAGGCGCCGCCGCAATGCGGCGGTTTGAGCGCCGACCCCACGCCGACTGAAAAGTCGGCATGGAGGTGTGCGAGGCGCGGTCTGAATGTCACAGCGGAGCGCCGCTGAGGGAGCCAAAGGCTCACGAGGCGTGCTCCGGTCAGGTCTACGCTCAAAGGGCTCTTGGCTGACTGAAAAGTCAGCCTGCCTTTAAGCGGATTTTCATCAGAAAATCCAAGATGAAAGAGAAGATGAGACGGTGAAATATGCTCGTGAGGGGGACTTGTCCCTCCTCCCTGCATCGAGCATTTCAACTATCGCAGGAATCCTGTGAGCGGCGATGAGGCCACAGCTTTTCCGGACTGTACCGCGCCGGTACCGGCGAGGAAGGCGGCTCGTCCCGCTTCCACAGCTTGGCGGAAGGCCCGGCCCATGGCGACAGGATCGGCGGAGGAAGCGATACCTGTATTCACAAGACAGGCCGTGGCTCCCATTTCCATGGCTTCGCAGGCCTGAGAGGGGCGTCCGATGCCCGCATCGACCACGACAGGCAGTTCGGAATCTTCGATGAGGATGGACAGCATCT
>JAFWYI010000101.1 GCA_017522745.1 Mailhella sp. | reverse complement strand
GCCACTGTGGGTGAACTTGTTCAGCGTTCGGAAAACGAAATGCTCAAGACCAAGAACTTCGGTAAGAAGTCTCTGGACGAAATCAAGAACGTGCTTCTTGATATGGGCCTCGATTTCGGCATGAAAGTCGATTCTTTCGATAAGAAATACCAGGAATGGAAGAGGAAGCAGCACCATGAGGCATAGCAACTCTGGTAAGAAACTGAGCAGAAACCCTTCTCATCGTAAGGCTCTGCTTCGCAATATGTCCAAGGCCCTGCTTACGCACGGCCGGATTCGTACCACCGAGATCAAGGCCAAAGAGCTGCGCGGTGTGGTTGAATCCCTCATCACTCTTGCTCGTCGCAACGATGTCGCTGCTCGCCGTCAGGCTTTCCGCGATCTCGGCGACCATCAGCTCGTTCAGAAGCTGTTCGATGAAATCGCTCCCCGCTTTGCTGGCGTGCCCGGCGGTTACACCCGCGTGATCAAGCTCGCCATGCCCCGCAAGGGCGACTGCGCCCCCATGGCCATCATCGAACTGACCAAGCAGGCTGAAGAAGCCGCTGAAGCTCAGGCGTAAGTCAGCTTTCGATAGTGAATAAAAAGGAACTGTTTCGGCAGTTCCTTTTTTTTTGCCTTTTTTAAAGTTAAGACCTATATTCGAAGCCGTGACACACTTCTAGTATGGGTCTGATATGATGCTGAAAAGATTCATTTCTTTTATTCTGTTGAGTTCAAGCCTTCTGCTTGGCCCTCTGACGAGCCATGCGGCAATAGAAGAGGGGCAGACTGGTACTGCTGCCGCTTCCCCCGCGCGTTCTCAGGCAAAGGTGATCAGCAATAACGCTCCGTCGTCTTCGAAGTCCTCAGCCGCCGCGGCGGTGAGTTCGCCTCGAAAGGCAGGCGATGTAAAGAAGGCTGCGGGCAACAAGAGCGCGTCCAGAACTGCTACCGCTGAGAAAACGGCCTCTGCGGCGTCTGCGGTTGCGGCGAAGGCTGTTTCTGCTGGCGCTTTTCAGCCGGACACGGCTTTCCTCAAGGACAGAGAGCTGATCGACAAGCTGCAGCGCGACACCTTCCGCTATATGTGGGAGCATACGTATAAGGAATCTGGCCTGGCCTATGAGGACAGCCGGAACAAGGCGACTGGTCAGGCAACGACCGGTGGCACCGGCTTTGGTGTTGCGGCCATCGTTGCCGCGACCGAACGTGGCTGGGTGAGCCGCGAGGATGCCGTGGCGCGTATCCTCAAGATTTCTCGTTTCCTGCGCGATAAGACGGATCGCAAGAATCTCCACGGTGCTTTCCCTCACTGGCTCGATGGTCGCACCGGCAAGACGTTTTCCTTCAGCGAGAAGGATAACGGCGCCGATCTTGTGGAAACGTCCTTTCTCATGCAGGGGTTGCTCATCGCCCGGGCGTATTTCACTGATGATAGCGAAAGCGAACGGGAACTGCGGTCTATCATCACCGAGTTGTGGCATGATGTAGACTGGCATTGGTTCACCCGCGCTGAGAACAATGGCCTCTACTGGCACTGGAGCCCTCAGCACGAGTTCGGGATGGACATGAAGATCTCCGGCTTCAACGAGGCCATGGTCACGTATGTTCTGGCCCTTGCGTCACCTACGCATCCTATTTCCCGAGAAGCCGCCCGCTTCTGGTATTCCACTGACGAATACCAGCCGAAGACCGGCGACGGTTATACCGTTGAAGCCGCCAATGCCTACGGCGGGTGTATGTTCCTTTCCCATTATTCCTTCATCGGTCTCGATCCGCGCCGTATGGCGGACAGCTTCGTGAGCAAGGGCTACATGGTCCGCAATACGACCCATGCGCTGATGAATCGCGCGTACTGTCTCGAATCTGCCCCTGCGGAGCATCGATTCAGTGAAGGTTTCTGGGGACTTACGGCCTGCGATGTCAAAGGTGGCTATCGTTACCAGTCTGCCTACAATGAGATAGGGACCGTTGCGCCCACGGCGGCGCTTGCCTCCATGCCCTATGTGCCCGAATACGCTATGCGCGTGCTGAGGAACATCCATGACAATTATGGGAAGAAGGTCTGGGGCAAATACGGTCCTTACGATGCATTCAGCCTCAAGGATAACTGGTTCGATAAGAGTTATCTTGCCATCGACCAACTTGCCATCCCCTGCATGATCGAGAATTACCGCAGCGGTCTCCTCTGGTCATTGTTCATGAGTATCCCTGAAGTGAAGGAAGGCCTCGGCCGTATGGGGGTGAAGGCGCTGGCTCCTGTCAACGGCTTCCCGCAGGTCGTCGTGACGCTTCGAAAGACTGAGAACGGACATGTACAGGACGCCCTCGATCTGCGTCGCCATCCCGACAGTGGCCGTTATGTGGTCCCCTACAGCGTTGAACAGAATGGCATGGTAGCCTTCACAGTGAAGGATAGCAGCGGTAAGGTGTTGAAACGCTTTACCCGCGAAGCCCGCCGCGGTGATAATGCTTTGGAATTCGAGCAATTCATGCCGGTGGATGGGCAGGTACTCACGCTCATCATGCGTGTCGGGGATTCCGTGTCGGAACTTCCTGTCCGGCTTCATTGATAGTAAATATGTGTTCAGGGCATGGCGGCTTCGGCTTCCATGCCCTGTTCAGTATGCGCTTATTTTCATGCACAGGCAGTAGCGTTATGGATTTCAAACACAGCTTTCACCCTTATGCCATGGTGACGATCGTTTTCTGGTCGCTCGCCTATGTGCTTACGCGGTTGAGTTTAGAGCATTTTTCCGCGTTTTCGCTGGGTTTCCTGCGCTACTTCTTTGCGTCTTGCACGCTGATCCCTGTTGCCATCGCGACCAAAATGGAGTTCCCCGGCAGAAAAGATCTGCCGTTTTTCCTTGCATCTGGCGGGATAGGCTTCTTTTTCTATATGATAGCCTTCAATCAGGGACAGGCTGTCGTCACTCGCCATCGCCTATGTTGCGTGGACGAAGGCATTTTCAAAGGCTAAACAGACGTCGCAGGTGAGCAACTATATGTTCGTCACGCCTTTTCTGGCGGGTCTTTTCGGTTTTCTGCTGGCGGGAGAAGTGCCGGACCGGGCGACCATCATCGGGGGCAGTATCATCCTCATCGGTATGATGATGTTCAACTTCGGTGGGAAGTTCTGCAGAAGTTGCCAGGATCAGAAGCGCTGACGCTACGTGGGAGAGTTTTCCGGATGTACGGCAGGTCGCTCCTCGTTCGGGCGGCCTTTGTCGTGCGGAAAGCAGGAAGGCTTAAACGAAAAAAGGCTTATGATTTCTCATAAGCCTTGATCGTCCAAATGGTGCGCCCGAAGAGATTCGAACTCCTGACCTACAGGTTCGTAGCCTGTTGCTCTATCCAGCTGAGCTACGAGCGCTTGGTGAAGAAGGACATTAGTCGCATCGTTGAAAAAGGTCAAGCGTTTTTTGCGATGCGGAAGAAATTTTATAGAGAGCCTTACGGAGTGCCGCGGCAGTCCAGATTCAGGACAGTTTCGTTTGTATGGCATCGCTGGAGCAGGTAACGAAAAAAGGCCTGCGATTTCTCGCAAGCCTTATATTCTCAAAGTGGTGCGCCCGAAGAGATTCGAACTCCTGACCTACAGGTTCGTAGCCTGTTGCTCTATCCAGCTGAGCTACGAGCGCTT
>JAFWYI010000100.1 GCA_017522745.1 Mailhella sp. | reverse complement strand
CTGAGGTCTGAAATAAGCATTCAATCCTCCCTTACCGGGATTCTTCACGAGCCTGACGCAGCAGAACGAAACCTGCCGTCGCTACTCCGAGACAGATGGCCACATCAGCCACGTTGAAGGCAGGCCAATGCCACTGCCCCCAGTAAACATCAAGAAAGTCCGTCACCGCACGAACACGGATGCGGTCGATGAGGTTGCCCAGCGCACCTCCAAGTATACTGCCCAGCCCGAAGAACAACAGGCGGCTGAACTCGGAAGTACGCACCATATTGATGATGATGATGGTCACCGCCACGGCCGCGCCAAGAAAAAGCCAGAACTGCCAGTCCGTATCCTTATTATTGAGGAAACCGAAGGCCGCTCCGCGGTTCAGCACATGGACGATGTCGAAAAATCCGGGGATCACGCTGAAACCATGGTTCAGCGCGATATTCGCCGTGACTGCCGCCTTGGTAAGCTGGTCCAGCACAAGCCAGACCAGCCCCACGGCAGAGACGATTTTCCAGCGGCTGTCTGCCACCTTATTCACCAGCTTCGGCGGTATCGAGTTCCTTCATCACCGCGGCACAGCGAGGGCACAGCGTAGGATGAGCGGCATCGGTACCGAGTTCTTCGGAGTACATCCAGCAGCGTTCGCACTTGTCGCCGCCAGCCTTACGCACGCCCACGGCAAGACCGGGGCATTCGTCGAGCTGAGCAGTGGCCAGAGCTTCCGCAGGAGCGTCCTTGAAGTCTGCGATCTCGAGCTGGGAGACGATGCACACGGAGCGCATATCGGCACCGCTGTCTTCCAGAGCAGCACGGAGCTTTTCATTGACGTACAGGGTGACATGGGTGTCGAGGGCATGGCCCACCACGCCTTCCTTACGCAGAGGCTCGATGGCGCGGGTCACACCGGCACGGATATCCATGACCATTTCCCAGGCACCGCGTTCATCATCGGACAGATGGAAGGCGGCAGTATCAACGACAGGCAGGGCAAAGACAGTCTCGATGGCCTTGCCTTCGGCATCCACGGGCTTGAGAGCTTCGGGGATATAGCGGAACACTTCTTCCGCCGTGAAACTCATGATGGGAGCCATGTCGCGGAGCATGATGAGGACCATCTGGTACAGAGCGCTCTGGGCGGAACGGCGTTCAGCGCTATCCGGCAGAGAGGAGTACAGGCGATCCTTGAGAACGTCGAGGTAGAAAGCCGAAAGATCGGTGGAGCAGACGTTATGCAGCCCCTGGAAGACCTTATGGAATTCACATTCCTGATAAGCGATGTCAGCGGCTTCGTGAGCGGCGGCCACCACGCTCAGGGCATAGCGGTCGAGGGGCTGCATATCGGCAAAGGCCACCATATCGGCGGGCTTGAGGTCGTGGATGCTGCCCAGCAGGTAACGGCAGGTGTTACGGATGCGGCGGTACGCGTCCACAAGGCGCTTCATGATCTCTTCGGAGTAGCGCACGTCTTCGCGGTAGTCCACGGAGGCGACCCAGAGGCGGAGCAGTTCAGCGCCGTACTTCTCGATGATCTCCTGAGGAGCGACCACGCTACCCACGGACTTGGACATCTTGCGGCCGTTGCCGTCCACCACATAGCCGTGGGTAAGAACAGCCTTGTAGGGAGCGATGTCGCGGGTGCCCATGGCGGCAAGCAGAGAGCTGTGGAACCAGCCGCGATGCTGGTCGGAGCCTTCGAGATACATGTCGACAGGCACAGAACCGGGGATGCGCTGTTCCATCACAGCCGCGAAGCTGGTGCCGGAGTCGAACCACACGTCGAGGATGTCGTCTTCCTTTTCCCAGTGCGTGCCGCCGCAATGGGGGCACTTGAGACCGGCGGGAGCCATATCTTCCACTTCGTGTTCATACCAGTAGTCGCAACCGGTGGGATGAGTGGCGAAACGGCTGGCGATATCACGCATCCATTCGGGATCGTTCCAGACTTCGCCGCAATCCTTACAGATGAGGGCGAGGATCGGTACGCCCCACAGACGCTGGCGGGAGATGCACCAGTCGGGACGAGTCTCGATCATGCTGTAGATGCGATTCTGGCCCCAGGCGGGGATCCATTTCACATCGTTCTGGATGGCGGCAAGAGCCTTTTTGCGGAGGTCGTTGGGTTCCATGCCGATGAACCACTGAGTGGTAGCACGGAAGATGACAGGGCTCTTACAGCGCCAGCAGCAGGGATAGGAGTGAGAGATGTCCTGGCGAGCCAGCAGATGGCCGAGTTCCTGCACCTTGGCGATGACATGAGGATTGGCTTCGAAGACCTGCATGCCGGCGAAGAATTCCACGGCGGGCAGGAAACGGCCTTCGTCATCAAGGGGAGAATAGACTTCGAGGCCGTACTTCATACCGGCTTCGTAGTCCTCGCGGCCATGACCGGGAGCCGTGTGGACGCAACCGGTACCGGCATCGAGGGTGACATGTTCACCATTGATGACGAGAGAAGGACGGTCGATGAAGGGATGACGAGCTTCGAGGCGTTCCAGCTTGTCGCCAGTGGTCTCGCCAAGCACGGTGTATTCCGTCCATCCGAAAGTCTTGGCACAGCCTTCGAGAAGTTCGGCGGCAAGGATGTACTGGTCGCCGTTCACTTCCACGAGAGCGTACTTGAATTCAGGATGCACGCACACGGCAAGGTTGCTGGGAATGGTCCAGGGAGTAGTCGTCCAGATCACCACATAGGCGCGGGAAGGATCGGCCTGCTCGAACACGTCCTTCAGACGGGCGTCGGTCAGAGGGAAACGCACGTAGATGGAAGGCGAGGAAAGATCGCGGTATTCCACTTCGGCTTCAGCAAGGGCGGTCTTACAGTGGCAGCACCAGTAGATGGGCTTCTTGCTGCGGACAAGACTGCCGCGTTCCACGAAGGTGGCGAGTTCGCCAGCGGTCACGGCTTCGTACTTGGGGTCCATGGACATGTAAGGATGATCCCAGTCACCGAGAACGCCGAGGCGCTTGAATTCCTTGCGCTGGATATCGAGGAACTTCTGGGCGTACTGACGGCAACGCTTACGGATGACGTGAGCAGGCAGTTCCTTCTTCTTTTCGCCAAGCTCCACTTCCACATTATGTTCGATGGGCAGACCGTGGCAGTCCCAGCCGGGGATATAGCCGGTCTTCCAACCCATGAGGTTGCGGGACTTGATGATGATATCCTTGAGGATCTTGTTCAGAGCGTGGCCAAGATGGATGTGGCCGTTAGCATAGGGAGGACCGTCGTGCAGGCGGTACTCGCCGCGGGAGCCGGAAGCATCCTGCATGCGCTGGAAAACATCGCAGCTTTCCCAGAACTTGAGCATTTCCGGTTCCTTCTGAACCAGATTCGCCTTCATGGGAAAACCGGTGACAGGAAGATTCAGTGTCTTTTTATATTCAGCCATAAGGCTTCCTCCGGGCGCGGCAGCGCCATGTATGCTTGAAGGTGAGAGGCCGCAACAAAAGCCGCCCACCGAAATGGACAGAAAAAGTTATGTTTTCCCGCGTCTGGCATAAATGTCAAGCCTTCAATGGGGCTTTTTTCCATTCTGCCTGCTTGACGGACTCCGTTCTGGCCTCTACGCTGAGAACAACACCGCTCTTCTCGCCGCAGAGAGCCTCAAGGAGTTCCTTCATGGATACATTGCTTCCCCTTGGAACTGGTGCGGCACGCGCCATCCACTACTATAATACCTGCTTCCTGCTCAACGGCCCGCAGGGTCGCCTGCTCGTCGATGCGGGTGGCGGCAACGGCATACTCCGCCAGCTCCATCTCGCAGGGATCGGGCTTCAGGAGATCACCGATATTTTCGTGAGCCACGAGCATATCGACCACTGCCTCGGTGTCATCTGGATCGTGCGTTTTTCGGCACAGCTTTTCCTCAAAGGATTGCGGCCTCTCCCCCTCCGCATACACTGCCATGTCGAGCTTGCCCGAAAACTCCAGACCATCTGCGAGCTGACGCTTGCGCCCTCCCATCTTACGCCGCTGGGCTCGCATATCACCTTCTGCCCTGTAACAGATGGCGAACAGCGCGAGATCGCCGGACACACTGTCACATTCCTCGACACCCATTCCGCCAAGGCCGAGCAGTATGGGTTCCTGATGGAAAGCCCTGAGGGACAGCGCATCGTCTTCACAGGCGATGAGCCGTGCAAACCGGAACTCCATAGCCGTATCACCGGTGTGGACTGGCTCTTCCATGAAGCCTTCTGCCTCGATGCACACGACGACATCTTCCATCCGCGCAGTATCGGGCACGACACGGTGAAACGAGCCTCTCAGCTTGCCGAAAGCTGCGGCGTGAAAAATCTCGTCCTCTGGCATACGGAAGACAATGAGACCGTCGGCACCCGCAAGGCTCGCTACACGGAAGAGGCCCGGCACTATTTCAACGGAAACGTCTACGTGCCCGATGACCTTGAGGTCATCAGACTGACGACGCGCTAAGCATCACGTTTTTCGCTATAAAGAAAGGGAGGCTCCCTCATGGGAACCTCCCTTTCATCATGGATCAGTTCACGCTATCAGCGGCTTGCCACTCTCAGGCGGGCAACAGCACGCTGCAGAGCGAGTTCGGCACGAGCCAGATCGACATCAGGAGTAGGACTATCCAGATATTTTTCGGCGCGAGCCTTGGCTTCCTGCGCTCTTTCCACGTCGATATCAGAGGCCAGCTCTGCGGATTCCGCAAGGATGGTCACCTTATTATCGGAGATCTGAGCGAAACCGCCGGACACGAAGACCCAGTGAGTCTCGTTGCCCTGACGATAGTACAGGTCACCCACTTTCAGAGCGGTAAGCATGGGAGCATGCTGGGGCAGGAGGCCGAACTGACCATCCACACCGCAGGCGCCCACGTAATCCACTTCAGCGTTGAGCACGACCTTGTCAGGAGTGACGATATCGAGACGAAGACCTTCCATAGCGGTCTCCTTTACGCCTGCTGCTGACGCTTGTTGCGCTTTTCAATGGCCATATCAATGCTGCCCACGTTGAGCACGTCGGTCTCGGAGAGATAGTCGTACTCACCTTCGAGCAGGCCCTTGAAGCCCTTGATGGTGTCTTCCAGTTTCACGTACACGCCGGGCAGACCGGTGAACACTTCTGCCACATGGAAAGGCTGGGACAGGAAGCGCTGGATGCGGCGAGCACGAGCAACGGTGAGCTTATCTTCGTCAGACAGTTCGTCCATACCGAGGATGGCGATGATGTCCTGAAGATCCTTATACTTCTGCAGCACCTGCTGAACACGGCGAGCCACGGAATAGTGTTCTTCGCCCACCACGTTCGGGTCGAGGATGCGGGAGGTAGAGTCCAACGGGTCCACGGCGGGGTAGATGCCCAGTTCGGCGATGGAACGGTTCAGAACCAGAGTACCGTCGAGGTGGGCAAAGGTGGTGGCAGGCGCGGGGTCGGTAAGGTCGTCAGCGGGAACGTACACGGCCTGCACGGAGGTGATGGAACCAGAGGCAGTGGAGGTGATGCGTTCCTGCAGACCGCCGAGGTCAGTGCCGAGGGTGGGCTGGTAACCCACGGCCGAAGGCATACGACCCAGCAGAGCGGACACTTCGGAGCCGGCCTGCGTGAAGCGGAAGATGTTGTCAACGAAGAGGAGCACGTCCTGATGTTCTTCGTCGCGGAAGTACTCGGCGCAGGCCAGAGCGGTGAGGGCCACGCGAGCACGGGCACCCGGGGGCTCGTTCATCTGACCGT
>JAFWYI010000099.1 GCA_017522745.1 Mailhella sp. | reverse complement strand
GGCGATGACGGATATCCTGCTCCAGCCGCAGGTCCCCGGCACAGTCAGCACTCTTTTCGAACGCGTAGAAAATCCTCCTCTGGAAGTCGGTTCCACGGAAGAGCTGTACGGCATAGCGGCGTCCGTGGCCGCAGAACTCGGACAGACCGTGGGTGAAGACTTCCGCGCCGGCAGTTCGGAAGCCTGCTATCTCGCTGCAGAAGGCCTGCCTGTGCTCGACGGCTTCGGCCCGCTCGGCGGCAAGGATCATTCCACAGAAGAATATCTTCTTCTCTCCTCTCTGCCGGAACGCGCCGCACTCACTGCGGGAACCATAGTCAAAGCGTGGGATCGCTACACTCAGGGCGGACTCAGACCTTTTCAGGCCAGCCATGAAGGAGGTATACATGGGAACCATCACTGAAGCCTTGGCAGATTTCGCGTTCGGTCTGCGCTATGAGGAACTTCCGAAAGATGTTCTGGCCATGGCAAGAATGCTGCTCTGCGACCATCTCGCCTGCACCGTCGGCGGCATGCACGCCCCTGTTTCCCGCAGTGTAGAGGCTTTCGTCAAAGCCATGGGCGGGGCCGAGATCTGCCGCATCCCCGGAACGGGACTACGCACGTCTCCGACGCAGGCAGCGTTCCTTCAAGCCACGGCGGCCAATGCGCTGGACTATGACGACACAGGTTCCCGCGGTCACCCCGGGGCAAGCATCATCCCGCCCCTGCTGGCTCTGGCTCAGGCTCACGGCATTTCCGGCAGACGCCTGCTCTCGGCCATGGTCGTTGGCTACGAGATCAACGATCGTGTGGCGCACGCCACGCTCCCATCCCCGGAACGCTACAGCGCAGTCCATGCCAACGGCAGTCTTCAGGCTGTAGGGAGCGCCGCCGCCTGCGCCCATCTTCTGGGGCTCTCCCGCAAGGAAACGCTGGACTGCATAGGCATAGCCGGAGCCATGGCCCCTGTGCCCCATGCGGGAAAATTCGGCTGGGAAGATAAATCCATCGCATCCATCAAGGACAATGTGGCCCTTCCGGCGGAAAACGCCGTCAAGGCCGCCCTTCTCGCCTCCTACGGCTACGAGGGCAGCGAATCCATCATGGATGGCCCGGGCGGCTTCTGGGCCATGCTGGGGTCCGATCGCTGTCAAGAAGAAGTATTCAAGGATTTCAGCAAGTTCACCATCACCGAGGTCAGTCTGAAACCCTATCCCTGCTGCCGCTGGATTCACACCGTGCTGGACGCCCTGCGCCAGCTTCGCGCCTCCCATGCCTTCAGCCCGGCGGATATCGCAGAGATGCGTGTGGCCACCACGCCTCCCATTGCGGCAAAATTCGGGAAGCAGAGGGCCCGCACCTTCCTGGACATGGAATTCAGCACTCCGCTCACCCTGTCTCTCTTCCTGCATGATATCCCGTTCCCCCTGTGGCATCGCGCCGAACACTGGGACAGCCCCGCCATCCGGGAAACAGCCTCCCGCATCACCATGCACGCCGACGACGAGCTCTGGCAACGCTTCCTCGAACTCGGCCGCAAGTCGTCCTGCATCCCGGCGCGGGTCAGCCTCGTGCTCAGAGACGGCACGAAACTCGAAGGCTATTGCGATAATGCCTCGGGAACGCTGGAAAATCCCATATCGCTGCAGGAACGCGAGGAAAAATGGCTGGCTCTGCTCACGAGCAGCCTGAACAGGGACGCGGCTCTCGACCTGCTCGCTCAGGCCGCCTCTGTGGATTCACTGGACACGCTGGACAGCCTGATGGAGTCCGCAGCCGCCAGCGCGGAGAAATGATATCTGTCTTGTCAGACAAGCCCCTGCCATGGACAGGGAAAAGGATATGCCGGAATGAAAAGCCTGCTCTTTGCTGAAATAGAAAAAAAATCTGCAAAATTCCAAGATATTGCAGAAAATATCTGGGATTACGCCGAACTCGGCTTCACCGAGGAACGCTCGGCCCGTGCTCTGGGAAATGCGCTGGAAGAAGAAGGCTTCCAGGTGGAATACGGTATCGCCGGAATGCCCACTGCCTTCCTTGCCCAGTTCACCAGCGGTGAAGGCGGCCCTGTCATCGGCTTCCTCTCCGAATACGACGCCCTCCCCATACTTTCGCAGAAAGCCGGTGGAACCGAGCCCTCCCCGGTGGTAGCCAACGGCCCGGGGCACGGATGCGGCCACAATTCCATGGGCCCCATGCAGGCGCTCACCGTCTGCGCCCTCAAGGAAGTGCTTGTGGAGCACGGCATTCCCGCCACGCTGAAAGTCATCGGCACTCCGGCCGAAGAACTGCTCGCCTGTAAGGGCTTCATGGCGCGCGACGGCGTGTTCGACGGGCTGGACGCCGTTATCGACTGCCACTCCAATTCGTTTTTCGGAACGGCGTTCGGTATCCAGAACAACGGGCTCTTCTCCTTCCTCGTCGAGTTCTTCGGCAAGACCGCCCATGCGGGGAGCCGCCCGTGGGAGGGCCGCAGCGCCGCGGACGCCGTTGAACTCATGCACGCCGGAACAGAACGTCTGCGCGAGCACATGCTGCCCGAACAGCGCATGCACTGGGCCACGCTGAGCGGCATATCCGCCCCCAACGTCGTGCCGGACTACGCCCGTACATGGTACTATATCCGAAGCAAAGATCCTTACATCAAAGCCCTTTACGAACGTGTTCGCCGCTGCGCCGAAGGTGCCGCACTGATGACGGACACCACGCAGAAGGTCACCTTCCTCGCGGCCTGCCACCAGCGCTACAGCAATCGCGTCCTCGCTGAACTCCTGTACGAATCCATGAAGGAAGCCGGTGTCCCCCAGTACACGGAAGAGGAACATGCCTTCGCACGCGAACTCCAGCGCAAACTCGGCGAGCCGGAAATCGGCATGGATGTCCGCATGGAGATCCTCGATACATCGACCATCCCCTTCCGCGGCGATTCCAGCGACGTGGGTGATGTTACGCTGAAGGCCCCCACCGCGGCTCTTCAGTTCCCCACGTGGGTCCCGGGCGCCAAGGCGCATACGTGGTCCGTCACCAGCTGTCAGAAAACATCCATCATGCGCAAGGGCGTGACGGCTGGTGCGCGTGCCGCAGGGCTCGCCGTACTCCAGCTCCTGACCAGACCGGAACTGCTCAAGGCCGCCAACGAAGAGTTTGCAGAAACGCTTCGCCAGCATCCCTACGAAGCCTATCTTGATGACGACGCCGTTCCGCCCATCCACTGGCATGAAAAAGACATGGCGGAAATGCGGCCTCTGCTCGACGCCGCTCTGGCTGAACAGAACAGACGCTGAGGACGCGAGCTTTTCTGCTCACACAACAAAAAAAGGGGGGAGAAGAAATCCCCCCTCTGCTTGGTTAATGGAAGCCGGTTCATCCCCACGGGCGTGGGGAACACCAGAGAGCGCCTCCTTGGCAGAAACGCAGAGCCATTCTCAAAAAAACGTTCGATTACGGCCTTTGTCTGGTTATTTTTTCAATTTTGACGGTTATAACCGCTAAAACTACAATTTCCCCCTTGAAATCTTGGTGTGGACGTGAGAAAATATCTTCCGCAAAGCAATCAAGGAAGGTCTCCCATGATAAAGCGCGAAACGTACATGAGCCGCATCCGGCCCTTCATCGACGGCGAACTCATCAAAGTTCTTACGGGCATTCGCCGAAGCGGCAAGTCGGTCATGCTGAAGCTCATTCAGGAAGAACTGCTCGAGCGTGGCGTGGACTCTGGGCAGATCATTTCCCTGAACTTCGAAAGCATGAGCAACACACGGCTCTGCTCTGCGGCGGCCTTGCATGAG
>JAFWYI010000098.1 GCA_017522745.1 Mailhella sp. | reverse complement strand
GTTTCCATTCTTTAATTTTTTTGGCAGGAAACAGCCTGAATCCTTTTTTAGTCGTGGTTGGAGTCGGACGAGGCGATGGAAGCTCACAACCATAATTACCATACGCTTTTTCCATTTCGGTAATGGCATAAAGAAGTACTGAAACCATGCGAGAGACAAAAGTCTTCGTCATATGTTCAAGCTCTGGATTTTCAGGTTTAGTATCTGGAGTCCACAACGCATCCAGAGCCTGGCTTACAGTCTCAAGCTCTTCAGAAAGAGGAAGAGGAATAGCTTGGCTTGCCGCCCCTACCAGAACTGGTAATATCCTCAGCTCAAAACCAGATCTTCCAGAGCGGCTCCCTTCAGTGTTTGCCACCCCGTAATAAAAGAAAACTCCGGAAACAGCTTTATCAAGCCCAGTGACATCTCGGCAATCATCAGGAATGGGCACATAGATACACCACGGGGGCAAATGTCCCAAAATCTCAAGGGGAAGCTTGTCGACTTCAGAATTCATCAAGGCTTCAAGAACAGCCTCATCAATTAGAATGATATCCTGAGTAGGCCGCCATGCAGAAATGGCCATCAGACTATCAATCATGGAAGATGCCATTTCTGCCGTCATAGCCCGAAAATTATTTCGTGCAAAAGCATGCCATGCATCATCGGGAAGAAGACAGCGTGCATCCCAAGGACATACGCCTTTTATCGAACGCTCTTCCCGCTCTCCGTCTATACACTTCCATAAATCGGGAATCCCTTTAGAGTAGTAAGACAAAAAACTCTGAGGAATATTCTGATTATCCATGGATTTTTCTTTATCCCCTCCGATACCCCTCATACCAGTACGACTGCTCGATACCCTTGAAGATGACTTCGCGGTCGTCTGTGCGAGCGGTAAGGTTAGGCTGGATGAGCGCACGAAGCTCAAGGTCGTTCACGGGACTGCGCTCCATGGCCTGCAGGTAGGCAGTGCGGTCTATCTTCTGCCAGTCCACCACACAACCGAGACGCTTCTTGAGTATCATGTCAAACCAGATGCGCGTGGCACGGCCGTTGCCCTCAAGGAAGGGATGCGCCACGTTCATTTCCACATACTTGGCGACTATCTCCTCGAACGATGTTTCCGGCATCTTCTCTATGGCGGCAAGAGCCTCCTTCAGATAGAGGCTGTTGGCAAAACGGAAATTCCCTTTGGAAATATTCACTTCACGGATAGCACCCGCGAAGTCGTACAGGCCGCCGAACAGATACGCATGTATCTGCTGGAGACCTCGTGTCGTGCCGACTTCCATACCATCAATGTCGCCAGATTCGAAAAGCTGTCGGGCCTTCTGCAGACTGAGTTCATCAATATCCATAGGATTTCCTTACGTTCTTTTCTTCAGGATACCAAGCTGGCCAGAAGTGAGCAAGCTCATTGCCGGATGTCGGAACAGTCACAACGACGACTCCGGCCCCCTTCCCCGCAAAACTCTCTCCTACCAAACCACCCTTTCCGGCACGATGATCTTTTCCGTACGCGTCAGATTCTGCCATGGCATACCGCCTTCGGCGCGGAGGCGGCAGGCGAGGTCGCGCGGAGTGGTGGGGCATCCGCCGGGGTTCAGGCCGGCCAGCGCGGCCAGCCAGCCCACGATGGCTTCGGGGCGGCATCCGGCATCGCGGAGCTGGGCAAGGCTGAGGCTCTTGTGGCGCTTGGCGAGCCGTTCGCCCTCGGCGTCGTGCAGGAGCGGGATATGCGCGAAGGCCGGGGCCGTGCCGCCGAGCAGGCGCCAGAGCAGGAGCTGACGCGGCGTGGAGAGCAAGATATCCTCACCGCGCACGATCTGGTTCACGCCCATAGCTATATCGTCGGCCACCACGGCAAGCTGGTAAGCCCACACGCCGTCGGAGCGCCGCAGGGCGAAGTCGCCGCCGCACTCGGTGAGCGTGAAGGACTGCGGGCCAAGCACGAGATCCGTGAAGGATTCGCGGCCCGATTCACCATCCGGGCAGAGCAGGCGCAGGGAGGGGCGGCGCCCCTGAACTTCGCGCTGAGCGCGTTCCTCGGGGCTGAGGCGGCGGCAGGTCCCGGGGTAGGCCGCACCGGCGTCGCTGAGCCCATCGTGGGCCCCATGAGGCGCTCCCGCCAGCTCGCGAAGCTCCTTTCGCGTGCAATAACAAGGATATACAAGCCCGCGGGCAGAAAGCTCCTCAAGGGCGGCTTCGTAGCGGGCATAGCAGAGGCTCTGCTGACAAGGACCGAAGTCGGGCGTGGGAACGCCCCCGGGCACGGTGGGACCGTTAGGCCCCTCGTCCCAGTCGAGACCCAGCCATGCGAGGTCGCGCTCGATGCCGTCCATCCATTCCTGCCGGGACCGCGCCGGGTCGATATCCTCCTGCCGCAGGATGATGCGCCCCCTGCCGCCGGGATGCGAGCGCACGCCCAGCCACGCCAGCAGGAACGACCACGCGTTGCCAAGGTGGAGCAAGCCCGTAGGGCTGGGAGCGAGACGCCCGACAGGCGCGATATCTGTTTGAATATCCATACCTTTTACTCGTTTTCTGGAAGGTCGGGGAGATTCTCGAAACATTCCGCGATGACCGAATTGGAAAGCAGCATGCCAGCGCGAGTGAGGGCGAAACGCGCCCCGCTGGTCTGCGTGATGCGGTCGGCATGGGCGGCGTGGGCGCAGGGGGCGGAAGAAGCCTCCTCCGTGACGAGCCTCCCCGCACCGTCGGGCGTTCCCCCGACCGCGAGGACCTCCGCGCCGATGGCAGAGCCTTCCCCGGCGGGGATGATGCGCGCCAGCCCTTCGGCTTCCAGAGCCGCGATGAGGGGGGCGTTGTCTGCGATGAAGTCGCGCCCGGTGAGGCGGCGATACTCATCGAGGGGCAGTCCGGCCGCAGTGCGCAGCCTCAGCATGATGAACTCTTCGGCCTGCTCGCGGGGGCCGAGCGTTTCCACCAGCTCGCCTTCGGGCATCGCGCCGCGCGGGGCGGCGAGCCATGCGGCGAGGTCGGCAGGCTGGCTCCAGCGCTGGCCGCGCATGGCGCTCACCGCCGAAGGTCCAAGGCCGAGATAGTCGCGCCCCATCCAGTAGCCAAGGTTGTGGCGGCACTCGCGCCCGGGCCGGGCATAGTTGGATATCTCGTACTGGCGATAACCATGCTTTTCAAGGATATCACCGCATTGCGCGTACATGGCGGCTTGCGTCGCCTCGTCGGGCAGGGCGAGGCTCTCGCGCTCGTTCCACAGGGGCGTGCCTTCTTCGAGCATGAGCCCGTAGCAGGAAAGATGTTCCGGTCCGAGTGCGGCGGCCTCTTCGAGCTGGCGGCACCAGGCCTCAAGGCTCTCGCCCGGCAGGCCCCAGATGAAGTCCAGCCCCACATTATCGAAGCCGGCGCGGCGCAGACCATCGAAGGCCCGGAGCGCGTCCGCCCGGCTGTGGACACGACCCACGGCGCGGAGCAGATCATCGTCCAGAGCCTGCACGCCCAGCGAAACGCGATTCACGCCAGCCGCCTTGAATCCTTTGGCTTTTTCCGGCGTCATGGATTCCGGATTGGCCTCCATGCTTATCTCGGCCCCGCTTTCGATGCCGAAGGAGCGGTCCGCACATTCGAGGATGCGCCCCAGAACGGCAGGCGGCACGAGGCTGGGCGTCCCTCCTCCGAAAAATATACTGCTCAGGCGCGGAGCGCGAGGCCGGGTGTCGGAAGCCGGACCGAAGCCCTCCTCCGCCAACCGTTTTCCCCAGAGACGGATGTCCTCCTCCAGCGCGGCGGCCCATGCGTCGAGAGCGGCGTCCCCGGAGGGGCCCCCTCGCCCACACTCGGCGGCGTCTCCGGCAGGTCCGACGTCTTTCCTCGAAACGCCACTCGCGGTCTCCTCCGCGTCCCCGGCAGCCTCATCGGCGCGACCCAGCGGGCGCGAGTAAAACGCGCAGTAGCGGCACTTGGCGCGGCAGAACGGCACGTGAAGATAGAGAAGCATCTCAGCTCCTGTCCGCAATGGCCTGCACGGTCAGCGGCAGAAGCACGCCGAGCCCACAAGCGCCCGCGGCCATGAGCAGGCTCCCGTCAAACGGCGGCATGGCGGGCATGGTCCCGCTGTGCCACGGCCACACGGTACGCAGGCAGCCTATCATCACGCCGATGAGCGCCGCATTGGTGGCCGCCGGGAACCTGCGGAAACAGGCCGAAAGCACGCGGCTGAAGGTCATCAGGCCCAGCACGCCGCCCGCCACGAACACGGCCAGCACGTCCACACGGAAATTCACCACGGCCGAAAGGATGTACTTGTACTGCCCCATGAGGACCAGCATGAACGAGCCCGAGATACCGGGCAGTATCATGGCGCAGAGCGCGATGAAGCCCGCGCCGAACAAGTACGGATAGCTGTGCGGCACGCCGCTCAGGGCGCTGGCCCCGGTTATCCACCACGCGACCGCGCCCCCCACCGCCATGAGGACATAGTGCCCGCCGCAGAAGCGCTGACCGCGCACCATGAGCAGGATGGACGCCACGATGAGCCCGAAGAAAAAGGCCCAGAGTTCATGCGGATGCGTTTCCAGAAGGTAGAGCGTGAGCTTCGCCAGACTGACGATGCTGGTGCCGATGCCCATGAGCAGCGGCAGAAGGAAGCCCCACGGCACGCGCCCGAAGGCCTTCTTCCACTGCCCCATGAAGAAGGCGCGGAAGAAGCTGGCATCGAAGGATTTGATGGCGTTGAGGAGCTTATCGTAGATGCCGGTGATGTAGGCGATGGTGCCGCCGGACACCCCGGGCACGACATCGGCCGCACCCATGGCAAGGCCGCAGAGCAGATAACGGAGCTTTTCGAACATGATATCGCGGGGATAAGGCTGGATGGAGGGAGCGAGACCGCAGGGCTATTCGTCGCCCAGCCACGTCACGCGCAGATCGCGGCGGCTGGGAACGCGGCTGTACTTGACGGTGGGCACGCCCACCATGAGCCCGGCATAAGGCATGAGCCCTTCAGCCACGCCCATGGACTCACGCACCGCGGGGCTGGCGAGGGCGGCGCGCATCACGAAACCGGCCCAGCAGGTGCCGATACCCAGCGTGGGCAGGACGAGGTCGAGATAGGTGACGGCGATGTCACAGTTACAGGCGCTGAGACCGTACTCACTGTCCGCACAGGCGAACACCGCGCAGGGCGCGCCACGGAAGATGGGATCGCCACCGGCGTCGTGCGAGTGGATGACGCCCGCCATGAGTTTGACGCCGCGGAAAGCGTCCACCACGGTATCGGCGATGCGGCGCAGGCGTTCACGACCTTCGATGATCAGCCACTGCACGTTCTCAAGGTTCTTGCCGGTGGGCGCGTAGCGGGCAACGTCCAGCGCGCGGAGCAGGACCTCGCGGGACACAGGCTCATCCTTGAACGCGCGCACGGAGCGGCGACCCCGGGCAAGGCTGGCGAGATCCTCGAAGGAAGGGAAGGCGCCCAGCGGCGGCAGAGAATCGGCGGGCACACCGTCCAGACTGATGGCCGCGCGGGGGCAGATGGCGGCGCAGTGCCCGCAGTGCAGGCAGTGTTCCTCGTGGCGGGTACTCACGCCCCTGTCGTTGAGGCGGAAGCAGAGGGCGGGGCAGTCCTTGACGCAAAGGCCGCAGCGAATGCAGCGTTCGTTGTCTATCTGAATCATGGTGTTTCCTGTCATGCTGTGTTAGAGGTTCCCTCAGGATAGATGAATTTCGCATAAAGGAAAAGAGCGGGAGAGCCCTGTGCGGCCCCTGTCCCGGGCACTCTTTCCTCAAAAAAAGGAGCCATCATGGACGATTTCACCATGTATCTGCTGGGTGGCCTTGCGGCGCTGACAGGTTTCTTCTGGGCCGTGAGCTGTGCCATCCACGCGCTCCTGCACAAAAAGGATTCTCAGGCCGCGCTGGCATGGGTGGCGTGCATCTTCTTCCTGCCGTTTTTCGGCACGCTGGCCTACACCTTCTTCGGGGTGAGCCGCGCCAACAGCCTTGCCGCCCGTCTGCTGGACGATGCGTCACAGTGGCAGGCACGCTCCGATCTCGCGCTCGATCAGGTCCTCGCCGCTGAGGCCGACACCGAATACCCCGCCTGCGAGGCCGACTGCCCGGCGGCCTGTGTGGGCCAAGCCATAACGAATCGACCGCTCCTTCATGGCAATCATCTGGAGTTACTGAAGAACGGCGAAGAGGCCTATCCCGCCATGCTGGCCGCCATCGACGCCGCCCGGCACATGGTCTGCCTCTCCACGTACATCTTCAAAGGCGACCAGACAGGTCACGCCTTTGCGGACTCCCTAGGGCGTGCCGCCGAACGCGGAGTGGACGTGCGCCTCATCATCGACGGTATGGGCGGCGTGCTGTACTCCCTGCGCAAACCGTGGAAGAAACTGCAGGCCCGCGGCGTGAAGGTGGGCATGTTCCTGCCGCCGCGCCTCTGGCCGCCCATGCTCTGCCTGAACCTCCGAACGCACCGCAAAGTCCTCACCTGCGATGGCGAAGTGGCCTTCACCGGGGGCATGAATATCGGCGATCATCACCTCGTGAGCCTGCCGAAGAAAGGCCGCGTGCAGGACGTGCATTTCCTCTGCCGTGGTCCCATAGCGGCGCATCTCGAAGAGGCCTTCCTCATGGACTGGGCCTTCGTTTCCCACAGTACCACGGTCCCGCAGAACAGCGTGGCGACGGAACAGGGCAGCACGCAATGCCGTCTGGTGTTCGATGGTCTCGGCCGTAACCGCGAAGACATCCACGAACTCATCTGCGGCGTCATCTCCACGGCGAAGTCACGCGTGACCATCTTCACTCCCTACTTCATCCCGCCGCGCGAACTCATGGGGGCACTCATCGCGGCGGCCCAGCGCGGGGTGCAGGTGGACATCATCCTGCCGGAAAAGAACAACCTTTTCTACGTGCATCACGCGTCGCGACACATCCAGAGCCAGCTCGTAGGCAAGGCCATACGCCTCTGGTATCAGCCGGCGCCCTTCGCCCACACCAAACTGCTCATGGTGGACGACAGCTACGCCCTGTTCGGCTCCGCCAACCTCGACCCGCGAAGCCTGTTCCTCAACTTCGAACTGAACGTGGAGGCCGTGGACAGTGCCTTCCGCGCCCAGCTCGATGCGTACAGCGCCGAAGTCCTCTCGTGCTCGCGCCGCCTCATGCCCGAAGACTACGACAAGCGCCGCCTGCCCGCCCGCCTCTTCGATGCCGCCTGCTGGCTGCTGAGCCCGTATATCTGATGATGCGAAGGGGGATGCGGAACTCTCGCCCCGGTTCGCGCCCCGCTCACCAGTACCCCCACTCACCTACCCTGCCCCGCGTCGCAGGTCGCCCTTCGGGCCGCCGCGTCGAGTCTCGTCTCTCCCGCCCTCAAGCTCGGCTCGCACGCCCCCCACTCGCCTCTGCATCGCGCCTCCCGCTGTCCCCGCGATCCGCCGCGACCGCGCCACGCGTCCCCCTCGCCTCGCCAACGCTCTTCGCTCCGCCGCGCCTTCCACTTGATCGCCTCGTTCCCCAATCCTCGCACCCTCCCCTGCCTCCGCCCCCTCCCCTGCCTCCAACACTTTCGCGACTTCTCCTCTCCCCTTCCCGCTCCCTTCCCTCGCCCCTCTGCTCTTCTGAAACTGAACCTTTCACTCCGCGCCAAAATCTATTGACATTGAAATTCTATTTCATTATAGTTCGGTCCTGATTCTGCGCGTTCCGGCTCAGCCGTGATCTCATTGCAGAAAGAGGACTTTTTGCGCTAGAACGATACCGTAATGTTGAAAATGAACTCCAACATCATTTTCATGTATCGTTTGCCTATTTTCCGTCATGCTTCGCCTTATGTTCCGGGCGGCATGACAGCACATCAACCGCAGGTATCCTGCAATATGGGGGAATTCATGAACAACAATCTCAAGTACGGTCTGTTTTTTCTTGGCGGTGTAGCTCTTGGCGCTATCGGTGCTGTTGCCGTTTCCCGCGGCAAGCTCGACATCAAGCCCCTCGCCACCGATCTCATCAGCCGCGGTCTTGAAGTGAAGGACGCCGTACTCGCCAAGGCCGACGCCGTTCGCGAAGACATGGAAGACATGGTGGCCGAAGCCCGCGCCGCCTCCGAACAGCGCAAGGCGCACGTCGAAGAAGCGTGATCTCCGCCCTGCGGAACGACGTTATGTATCGTGCGCCGGAACCTTTCCTCCGGCGCATCCGTTTCCTTGTTTTTCGGAGCATCCATGAACTTTACTCTGATACACCGCATCCGCGGCCGCGCCCGGCTGAGAGCTGAAAACGCCTTCGGCCTGCGCACGGCCAACACCCTTGCCGATGGTCTCTACGGCATACCCGGCATGGAAGGCGTGCGTGTGAATCCTCGCGTAGGCAGTGTGCTTCTGCTCTACAGCGATGAATCTGTTTTTGAGGCCGCCTGTCAGCTTCTCAACTGCGCTGAACAGGTACAGGAAAGCCGCCTGCCCGCTGTTCCCCAGCCGGACGATGGCCGCCCCAGCCTGTTCCCTTTCTTCCGCTATATGTTCCTTCGCCCCCTGCTGCCCTTTGCGGTGAACGTGGTCAACGCTTTCCGCGCTTCCACGCCTTACCTCAAACGCTGCCTCGATTCGCTCGCCCACGGGCGCCTCGATGTGGACGCGCTGGACGGTACGGCCATCGCCATCTCCCTTCTGCGGCGCGATTTCCGCACGGTGGGTCTGCTCACCCTGCTCCTGGGATTCGGCG
>JAFWYI010000097.1 GCA_017522745.1 Mailhella sp. | reverse complement strand
TTTTTCAGCAATGTATTTCAGAGGGATGCACTGCGTCTGGGAATGTCGGGCAAGCTCGATCATGACCCGGAGTGCGTAGCGGCTTTTGGTGAAGAATTTCATGTCGTCGCTCCTTCTCTTTTCTGGTTATAAAATCCGTAGCATAAAATTTTTTGCCTCGCCATAGTAAAGTGGCATTTCGGCTCGGTGGGCGCATACTCTCTCTTGCTACTTTGCAGAGGATACGGTAGTTTAATCATAATGATTCTTAGTTTTGTAGAAAAGGAGGCTTCTATGTCGATATTGGATGTTCTCAAAAGTGATGCTCTGGGGACCGCCCTGCAAACGCTCACTCGGGAAGCCCGCACGGCGGCTTCCACGGTGAGCAGCAAGACTCCCGGAGGTGCAGGCGGCCTGCTTGGTGCCGGAGTTCTCGGGGCACTGCTGGGAAAGACCGTTTCCAGCGATATCATGAAGAATGCCGCTCTGGTGGGCGTGGGAGCGGTGGCGTGGAATTTCTACCAGAAGTGGTCGAAGTCCCGCGAACAGCAGGCACAGCCTCAGAATACCAGCATGCAGGCTGAAGTGATGCAGGCCGACCCCTGGCAGAAGCAGACGCCTATGACCATGCAGTTCGACGCTACGGCGTTTCTGGTGATGCGCGCCATGATCTTTGCCGCCCGCGCCGATGGCAGTGTGGATATGGCCGAGCGTAGCCGCATGGAAACCATCCTTCAGAACATGCTTCCCGGGCAGGACGTGCAGGCCCAGCTCAACATGATGGAGAGCGAGATGCTGGATCCGCGCAGGGTCGCCGCCAGCATCCAGTCCGTGGAACAGGGAGAGGATATCTACCGTCTCTCCTGCGTCGTCATCGACATAGATCATTTCATGGAGCGCAGCTACCTCGATGCGCTGGCCGACGCACTGGGCATCGACCCGGCTCGTCGTGCTGAGCTGGAGGCAGATGCCTCTCAGGGCCGTCGTCAGCTTGCCGCGGCCGGTGCCATGTAGCCGATGTAGAAACAGTAAGCAGGAGCCGCCTTTCCGTTGGGGAGGGCGGTTTTTTTCATGCCTTAGGGGAGGACCGTTTATTTCCGGCCTGCTGGATCAGTTGCAATCATTTGTAACATTGCGAGCGGCAGGGAAACACTTTGAAACGTGACTTGCTTTGGAAAATAAGTACATTGAAGTCATCCACTCCTCCTTTGAGTACCCCTCGGTAAGACCGGCCTGTGCGTCATGCTCCAACGTGCAGGCCGGAATCTTTTTAAGTGCAGAGTACGAAAGAGCGCTGAGATCCCTGAGGATATCAGCGCTCTTTTCATAAGCAGGAATTTTTGTTCTTCCCGCGTGTCTAGCTGAGGAAGAAACGGTGGATCAGCGTGAGGGTGAGCATGGAAAGGGTGATGTAGAGGAAAATACGGATGATCCTGGAGCCGGATCGGATGGCGAGCCGAGCCCCGGCGATGTTTCCGAGTATGCTTGCAGCGGCAAGAGGGATGCCCAGCGACCAGAGTATCACGCCGCCCATGGCAAAGGTGGCCAGCGCGCCGCAGTTGGAAGCGAGAGTGAAGACTTTAGTGGTGGCAGAGGCTTTCACCAGCCCCATACGAAGGATGATGTTCTGGGCAAGGATGAAGAAACTGCCTGCGCCGGGACCAAAGAAGCCGCTATACATACCTATGACGAGGCAGATAGCGAATGTTTTGGTGCGCAGAAAGCGAGGGGGGAGTTCTTCCGTATAGCGAGAGAACCTGCTGGAGAGCAGAGAGATGCCCATCCCCACGGGTAGCAGGAAGATGAGTATCTTGCCGAGCATATCGCTGTTGATGACCATGGTGAGGTTCGAGCCGCACACGGCGCCGATCAAGGCAGCAATGAATCCGACAGGGGCTATGCTCGTAACGATGAGGCGGCTATGTGCAAACGTCCATAGCGAGCTGACCATGCCCATCGTGGTCGCAAATTTCGATGTGCCGAGCGTTGCATGGGGGGGGACACCGAAGGCAAGCAGGGTCGGAACCGTGACGAGTCCCCCACCGCCGGCAACGGAATCCACGAGGCCGGCCAAAAAGAAGAGCAGGCTCAGGACGAGTATGCTATAGATCGTGATTTCCATGCGGTCGGACTCTCCTTACAGCGAGGTGAGACCTTATTGATAGGATAAGTTCACGAGTTTGTCTATACTTATCGGTCTGTTACATGATTTGCTACTGAAGGAAGAAGCGGTAGATCAGCGTGCCGGTGAGCAGGGAAAGTGTGACGTACAGGAAGCCGCGCACGGCTTTCGCGCCGACCTTGATGGCAAGGCGCGTGCCCGCCTGATTGCCGAGGATGTTGGCGATGGCACAGGGTATGGCCACGGAATAGAGAACGACGCCCCCTGCCGCGAATACGGCGAAGGCACCTGCGTTGGAAGCGAGATTGAATACCTTTGCGGTGGCTGAGGCCTTCACCAGCCCCATGCGGAGCAGGACATGCTGGGCGAGGATGAAGAAACTGCCTGTGCCGGGACCGAAGAATCCGTCATACATACCGATGAAGAAGCCCATGACTATGACTTTGGGCCACAGACCGGTCTCCGGGAGTTCGCCTTCGTCGCTGTAGCGCTTTCCGGAGAACAGGGAAGCGATCATGCCGATGGGCAGAAGGAAGACGAGAATGCGGCCGAGCAGAGCGCTGTCCAGCAGCAGGGCGAGTCCTGAACCGGCCATGGCTCCCACGAAAGCCGAGACAAAGCCCACCGGGGCTATGCGTAGCACGACGAGATTACTGCGGGCGAAGGTCCACAGCGCGGTGAGCGTACCCATTGTGGAAGCGAATTTTCCTGTGCCCAGCGCCACATGGGGCGGCAGACCGCAGACCAGCATAGCGGGAGTGGAGATGAGCCCGCCCCCGCCTGCGATAGAATCCACGAATCCGGCGAGGAAGAAGAACAGGCACAGGACGAGAAGTATGCCGAACGATATTTCCATGGCTGCCAGCCTTTTCCAAGATGATGTATGAAAGCAAGTACTTTTTAGTACAGCGGCGTTCCACTGTCGAGCCTGTCATACAAATATCCCCGGATCGCGAACGAAACGGGGAAAAGCGGAGAAGGCGGCGTTACTCTTCTTTGAGAGCGCGGGTCATCAGTTCGGTAACGGCATCACGCGGGGCCGCGTTTTCGTGGATGATACGATAGACGGTCTCGGTGATGGGGGCGGCCACATGATGAAGGTTCGCAAGGTGCAGGGCGGCCTGTGTGGTCTTTACGCCTTCGGCTACCATGCCCAGCGAGGAAACGATATCTTCCAGCGATTCCCCCTGACCGAGACGCAGACCGACCTGTCGGTTGCGGGACAAGGCCCCATTGCAGGTGAGGGTAAGATCTCCTAGGCCGGAAAGTCCCATGAAGGTGAGCGGACGTGCGCCCATGGCGACACCGATGCGGGCCAGTTCGGCCAGACCGCGCGTGATGAGAGCCGCCCGGGCATTGGAGCCGAAGCCCAGCCCATCGCACATGCCGGCGGCGATAGCCATGACGTTCTTGAGCGAGCCGCCCGCTTCCACGCCTATGACATCGGTGCTGGAGTAACAGCGGAAAAAGGGCGTGGAAAAATGTTCGCGGAGCTGGGCTCCAAGCGTTTCATCGCTACAGCCCAGTACAACGGCGGTGGGGTGTTCTTCCATGACTTCTGCCGCGAAGGAGGGACCGGAAAGCACAGAGTAACGGAAATCCTGCCCTGCCAGCGCTTCATGGGCGATGCGGCTCATAGGAAGAGCCGTGGAGGCTTCAAAGCCTTTGGAGGCATTGACCAGCACACATCCGGGGGCAAGGCGATGCCTGTTCGCCTGCAGCCATGCCCGCTGATGCTGACAGGGGACGGCAAGCACAAGGAATCCGCAATCCGTCAGGACTTCCGGTGAGGTGGAGGCCTTCACTCCAGGGTGAAGGCATTTTCCGGGAAGATAGTGCGGGTTTTCGTGTCTTTCGTTGATGGCCCGGGATACGGCTTCGTCGCGCAGGGCTATGGTCACGTCGTGTCCGTTCCAGGCGAGTACATGGGCAAGAGCCGTACCCCAGCTTCCTCCACCGGCAACGACGGTGCGTAGTTTGCGTGCAGTCATGTTTTCTCCTTTTTCTTCGGGAAAACATAGCGCATAGTCATGACAATAGTGTGGCATGCCGCCGCGCCCGACAAAAAAAGCCTCCGGAAAAAAACCGGAGGCTTCGATCATGCACGAATCCGTCTTTCCCTCGTCCATCGAGGGGCAGGGAGAGATCATTTCCCCCAGTGAGGTCGATACTATTTCGTCTTGCCAGTGAGGACTTCACCGGGCTTGGCTTTGCCGGCACTCTGCACGATGCGGCTGCCTTCGGGCACGCTGTGCGTGAGCCAGACATTACCGCCGATGATGGAGCCCTTGCCGATGGTGATGCGGCCGAGGATGGAGGCGCCGGCGTACACAGTGACATTATCTTCAAGGATGGGATGACGCGGCAGACCTTTGACCAGCGTTCCGTCTTCGTTCTTGGAGAAGGAAAGCGCGCCCAGCGTCACGCCCTGATACAGACGGCAGCCCTTGCCGATGATGCAGGTTTCGCCGATGACCACGCCTGTGCCGTGGTCGATGAAGAAGTTGGAGCCTATCTGCGCGCCGGGATGGATGTCGATGCCGGTGCGGGAGTGCGCCATTTCTGCGATCATGCGGGGGATGATGGGCACATTGAGGGCATAGAGTTCATGCGCCACGCGATGATGGATCATGGTGAGCATGGAAGGATAGCAGAACAGCGTTTCGCCGGGGCTGGTGGCGGCAGGATCGCCTTCGTAGGCGGCGCGGGCGTCTTCCGCCAGCATCTCACGGATGGCGGGGATGCGCTTCATGAACTTCATAGCCATCTCACGGGCGGCCACGTCGCAGCCGCGGCAGTCGTTGGCGTAATCGGCGCAGGCAAAGCAGCCGCCGCGGCGGATCTGCTCGGTGAGCAGGCGGAAGATGGAATCAAGATTGGCAGCCACATGGTAGCGCAGGGATTCGCGATGCACCTGCGAGGGGCCGAAATAGCCGGGGAAGAACACGGCCTTGAGTCTGTCCATCATCTCCTTCAGCTTTTCCTGAGAGGGCAGGGAGGTGGACCAGTCCTTGGATTGGAGTACGGAGGCCAGAGCTTCGGGGCTGCAGAGGGCTTCCGTAACGTCGTCGATATCGCGCATACGGGAGATGACGATTTCCTTGTCGGGAGTGGGGAGGCTCATGGGTCAGTCCTTGGGGAAGAGAGCGGTGGAAAGGTAGCGTTCGCCGGTATCAGGTGCAATGGTGATGATATGTCTGCCTGCGAACTCGGGGCGGGCGGCAAGGCGCATAGCCGCGCAGACGTTGGCCCCGGAGGTGATGCCGCAGCTCAGGGCTTCTTCAGCCATGAGCATGCGGGCCGTGGCCATGGCTTCTTCTGTGCTTACGGTGAGGATGTCGTCGGCCACGGAGCGGTCGAACACGGCGGGCACGAAGTTCGCACCGATGCCCTGGATGCCGTGCGGGGCAGAACGCCCTTCGGTGAGGACAGGGGATTCGGAAGGTTCCACGGCGGCACAGAAAATGCCGGGGAAACTTTCCTTGAGGCGGCGGCTCGTGCCGACGAAGGTGGCGCCGGAACCTACGCCCGCAAGGAAAGCGGCAGGCTCTATGCCTTCGGCGCGGCAGGCTTCGACGATCTCAAGGCCGGTGGTCTCGTAGTGGACACGCGGACCGATGGGGTTGCCGAACTGGTCGGGACGGAACGCGCCGGGGATGGTACGCATGAGTTCATCCACCTTGTCGAGCGCGCCCTGCATGCCCTGTTCGGCCGGAGTGAGTACCAGTTCTGCGCCCATGGCCTTGAGCAGTGCGCGGCGTTCCATGCTGGCGGAAGCAGGCATGGTGAGGATGAGGCGCAGGCCTTTCTTGCCGCAGACCACGGCAAGGCCGATGCCGAGGTTGCCGCTGGTGGCTTCCACCACGGTTCCGCCGGGGGCAAGGGCGCCGCTGGCCATAGCGGCTTCGATATAACCGAGGGCGGCGCGGTCTTTGATGGAGCCGCCGGGGTTGCGGGCTTCGTACTTCACCCAGATATTCGCCGGGAGTTTGGCGGAAAGGGCATCCAGAAAGAGGAGCGGCGTATGGCCGATGGTATCGAGAAGGTTCATACGTGCCTCACTGAGCGGCAGGGACCGCGTCAGGCTGTTCGTCGTCATCGTCTTCGCAGGCGCAGTCTGCGGCATCCATGAGGAAGGAGTCGTAGGAGCCCGCCTCGTTGTCCTCGGCCAGATCGTCCTTGGTGAACATGCGCCAGAGTACGGATTCCTCGCCGTTCTCGTCCACCAGCTTTTCCGGCGTGATGTGGAGCATGGGCTCACCTTTCCAGAGGTAGGTCATGCTCCCATTGGGGGCAAGGTGACAGTGCATGTTGGCAGCG
This sequence comes from Mailhella sp., assembly GCA_017522745.1. GTDB lineage: Bacteria > Desulfobacterota > Desulfovibrionia > Desulfovibrionales > Desulfovibrionaceae > Mailhella. Next base: position 9,756 of record JAFWYI010000097.1, on the reverse strand, counting down.
ATCTCTTCGGGAGCCAGCTTGCGCGGGTTCACGCCCAGCTCTTCGAGCTGTTCGCGCAGGAGTTCTTCCACGCGGGCGGCGACCTGAAGGTTAGGGCGGGGGATATCGTTCGTTTGCGACATACGAACCTCACTTCTCGAAAACTGGAGGCAGAGCCTCTGAAAAGAGGATAACCTTTTGTTACTGCTTGGCAAGAGCCGGGGCATATTTCACATGACCGAACGAGGAAAATATGCGTTTTCAGGCGCGGCGGTCTTCAGTCCGAAGATTAATCTTTTCAAAGGAAAAGATATTGAATAAAATTATAGAGCCTTAGAGGGCGAATGTTTTAGAGGCGGAAGAGTTGTCGGTCCGCAGAAGCTGATTTGTCTGGAGGAAAGATTGAAAAAGTTTCGCATTCTCTGCATCCGTTGCGACCGTATAGGTGATCTCTTGGTCAGCACTCCGGTGTTTTACCGCCTGCGCCGTCTCTATCCTGATGCAGTGATAGATGTGGTAACGAGCCCTGCGGGCAGGCTCGCTCTGGCCGATAATCCGGATATCGATAACGTATTCATCTATGATAAGCGGTCTCTTCGGTCGTGGCTCAGGCTCATGCCTGAATTATGGAGTCCACATGATATGGTGATAGGCTTCAATGTGAAGTCCTCCACCATCCGTATCCTTACGGCATTGGCTCGCGGTGTGAAAAAGGGATTTTTGCAGACAGGTAACTATGCGCCCTGGAGCGGTGACCCGGATGCTGAGGGGCATATCTCTGCGGGTATGCTCCGGGAACTGGAAGCAGAATTTTCTCTGCCGCATGACGAAGAGCCTGACATACGAGTGCGTTTCCATGTTCCAGAAGGCCTGAAGCTAGAACTCAGGGCGGGATATCCAGCTGTTGGGGGCATGAAACGAATAGGTCTATTCATAGGCAATATCGCTCAGCCGATGCTGCGCTGGCCTGTTGAGAGCTTCGTCGAACTCGCCGTGCGTATTCTGAAGAATAACCCCGACCTAGAAGTCTACGCAGTGGCTGGAAAAGCGGATGTCCCGCTGCTGGACGCATTCAAAAATATAGAGGATGCTCGTTTCCATACTTTCGTAGGTGATGTGTCGCTTCAGCACACGGCGGCGTTCATAGGTACGTGCGATGCCTTCGTGACCAGCTCTTCCTCTCCCCAGCATCTGGCCGCCTCGGTTGGGTTGCCTCTAGTGTCCATCGTTCATCCTCGTTCCTATGTACGTTGGACGCCGCGCGGTCCGCTGAATTTTTCTGCTGTTTCCGATGTCGACTATGATGTGCGTGGGGTAACAGTACGGCAGGTGTACGACGCACTGAATAAGTCCCTGCAGGGGTGCCTTGCTCCTTGGAAAGATTGAACGAAGCTAAAACAAAAGGCCGGAGCCCCATGCGGAGTTCCGGCCTTTTCTATGCTTTGGGAAGCGGACTAAATGCGGTCGCAGATGGCCTGACCCATTTCCGTGGTGGAGATGGGAGTCACGCCGGCTTCGGCGATGTCGCCGGTACGCAGGCCGGCATCGAGAACGGCGGTCACGGCGTCGTCGATGGCCTTAGCTTCAGCTTCGAGGCCGAAGGAGTAGCGCAGCATCATGGAAACGGACATGATGGTGGCGATGGGGTTGGCGATGTTCTTGCCCGCGATGTCTGGGGCGGAGCCGTGGCTGGGTTCGTAGAGGCCGAAGGTGCCGTCCGCAAGGCTGGCAGAGGGGAGCATGCCGAGGGAGCCGGTGATCATGCTGGCTTCATCGGAGAGGATATCGCCGAACATGTTCGAGGTGAGGATGACATCGAACTGGTTCGGACGGTAGACGAGCTGCATGGCGGCGTTGTCCACGTACATGTGGGAGACGGTGACTTCAGGATAGTCGGCGGCCATTTCGGTGACGATCTTGCGCCACAGGCGGGAGGCTTCGAGCACGTTGGCCTTGTCCACGCTCACGAGATTCTTGCCGCGGGCCATGGCCGCGTTGAAGGCCACCTTGGCGATACGGCGGATCTCCATTTCGGAGTAGCGTTCCACGTCGTAGGCTTCGGGGCCGTACTTGCCTTCGCGCCAGCCGTGTTCGCCGAAGTAGATGCCGCCGGTGAGTTCGCGCACGATCATGAGGTCCATGCTGTCGCCTATGTTCTCAGGCTTGATGGGGCAGGCCTTGGCAAGAGCCTTGTGCATGATGGCGGGGCGCAGGTTGGCGTAGAGGCCGAGGCCTTCGCGGATCTTGAGCAGGGCCTTCTCGGGGCGTTCGGCACCGGGAAGATTGTCCCACTTCGGGCCGCCCACAGCACCGAGGAGTACGGCGTCGTGCTTCTGGCAGACTTCCACCGTATCTTCGGGGAAACAGGTGCCCACGGCATCGTAGGCCGCGCCGCCCATGAGGCGGTAGGTGTACTCGAAGGTGTGGCCGAACTTCGCGCCGACCTTGTCCAGGACCTTGATGGCTTCGGCAACGATCTCAGGGCCGATGCCGTCGCCGGGAATGACTGCGATGCGGTAGGTAGACATGGGAGGATCCTTGGAAGAGTTTTTCGGGGAAAAGAAGCAGCCTTTTGCCGGTATTGGCCCGCGCATGGCTGCCCCGAGGGCTTTTCGATGAAGGTCTCAGTTGTAACAGTGAGATATCCATGGAAAATTTCGCACTTTCAGGTGAAGTGTGTCATTTCTGCCGGATAGCTTTGCGGCATTCTAGCCCAAGGATGATGGACTTTTCAAGCAGGACTTTGCTTCGGGCATGGCACGCAGGATCTTTCCTTTTTAACGATGACGCAGTTTGCTCGTGTTCAAAAAAAATAAATTGGATAGGTGTTTGTATAATAAAAATAGAAAATCTTTTTAAAAATTTAAAAATTGTCGCATTAAAGACATTTTTTTTAGAAAGCTATGATAGAGTCTTCACAAGAGTAGGATCTTATTTTGTGAACCAAGGTAAGGTCTTTCGTTGGAAAAAGTCTATAACCTCCTAAAATGGAAGGAGATTCATCATGGGCTATCCTACCGTATTCCCCACTGGCGTCACTGTTTACAACCCTGAGAAAGCTTGGAGCGGCTACACCGTTATGCCTCTTCAGTCTCTGGGCTCCCTTGTCATCGATATGAACGGCAACGAAGTCCGCTTCTTCAAGAACCTGCATGGTTTCCCCACCAAGCTGTTCCCCGGCGGCCGTCTCGTTTCCAGCACCGGTTCCCGTAACCCCAAGTATGGTCTTCAGGACCAGCGTGACGTGGTTCAGGTGGACTGGAATGGCAACATCGAATGGCAGTGGAATCAGGCCGAGTTCATCACCGATCCCGGTGAAGAACCTCAGTGGATGGCCCGCCAGCACCACGACTTCCAGCGCGAAGGCAACACCGTTGGTTACTATGTTCCCGGCATGGAACCCCGCATCGACGGCGGCAACACTCTCGTTCTCGCTCACTACGACACCCATATCCCCGAAGTGTCCGACAAGTACCTCGTGGACGACGTCGTGTACGAAGTGAACTGGGAAGGCGAGATCATCTGGGAATGGAAGTGCGGCGACCACGTGAAGGAATTCGGCTTCTCTGAAGCTGCCTTCAACGCCATGAGCCGTAACCCCAACTACCGTGGCGGTTCTCTCATTGACGATTCCCCTGCTCAGGGCGACTGGATGCATATCAACTCCATGTCCGTGCTCGGCCCGAACAAGTGGTATGACGCTGGCGACGAACGCTTCCATCCTGATAACATCATCATGGACGGTCGTGAAACCAACATCATCTTCATCGTCAGCAAGGAAACCGGCAAGATCGTCTGGAAGGTCGGTCCTGACTACAGCTCCACCCGTCCTGAACACAAGCTCGGCTGGATCATCGGTCAGCATCACGCTCACATGATTCCCAAGGGTCTCCCCGGTGAAGGTAACATCCTGGTGTTCGATAACGGTGGCTGGGCTGGTTACGACGCCCCGAACCCCGGCTCCAAGGACGGCACCAAGGCTGCCAAGCGCGACTTCTCCCGCGTGCTGGAATTCGATCCCATCACTCTGGATATCGTGTGGCAGTACACCCCGAAGGAAGCCGGCTTCGTCATCCCGCTGGATGCCTGCCGCTTCTACAGCCCCTTCATCAGCTCCGCTCAGCGTCTGCCCAACGGCAACACCTTCATCACCGAAGGTTCCGATGGCCGTCTGCTGGAAGTTACCCCCGATCACGAGATCGTGTGGGAATACATCTGCCCCTACTTCTCCGCCATGGGTGGCGCGATGAATTTTGTCTATCGCGCTTATCGTGCGCCGTATGAATGGGTGCCCCAGCTTCCCAAGCCCGTGGAAACTCCCATCGAACGCATGAGCGTTTCCAGCTTCCGCGTGCCCGGTGCTGCTCCTCTCGGCTTCCAGAGCGAAGTGACCATCGAAGGCGCTATCGACGGCTTCAGCTCCGCCGGTACCTGCGTTGCCGCTACCGACGAATAATATTCGTCAATCCTGAATAAGACAGCCCCCTGTGCTTTCGAGTACAGGGGGCTCTTTTCATAGAAAGAAGCCCCTCCTTCCTGCCGGGAAGAGGGGCTTCTTGTGTTCAGGGTATATCAGCTTTTGCCGCGCACGTAATCCGGCCGGATATACGTATACCGGGCATTGAACATGGGTGAGGAGATGAGGAAATCCGCCGTGGCGAGATTGTTGGCGATGGGGATATTATAGACCTGAGCGATGCGGAGCAGGGCTTTCACATCGGGGTCATGGGGTTGGGCGGTGAGAGGGTCGGAAAAGAAGATGATCATATCTATGCCGCCTTCAGCGACCTTCGCTCCTATCTGCTGATCGCCGCCGAGAGGACCGCTGAGATATCCTTTCACCGGAAGACCGGATTCCTGGGTGATGAGCGAGGCCGTCGTTCCCGTACCGCAGAGGAAGTGATGGGAAAGCTCTTCGTAGTGTGTCTTGCACCATTCCACAAGGCTGGCCTTCATGTTGTCATGCGCAATGAGGGCTATATGCTTGGTGGCGTTCATGGTTTTTTCCATAGGGATATCCTCCGAAGGTTTCGTCAGCATCAGGTAGATGCAGAAGGGGTATTCGTCACGCGCTGAAATGGTCGAAGCCTGCCGAAGCCGGAGCGGTCCCGTTCAGCGTTATCGGCCCGGGGCGTGCTGTGCCGAGGCAGGAGAAGGGCACGGCGAGGTTGGAAAGCAGAGCTTCGAGGGCGGGCCATGCTTCAGCGGGGCATGTTCCTGCAAGGGCGTAGTCCTCGCCTCCCTCAAAGGCGAACAGCGCGGGATCGAGACCTTGCTGCCCGCAATAACGTCCGATCTCGTCAGAGAGCATCTCTTCCGCGAGTTGGATATCAGCTCCGAGACCGAGCTGGCGGCTGTTCAGCAGGCGGGGAATATCCCGGGCAAGCCCGTCGGAAACATCCATGAGACCAAGCCTATCCTGCAAGCCGTGAGCTACGGCAAAGCTGCCGATCGCCATACCTTCGAAAGCCAGAGGCATGGGGCGGAGATGCTGGGCGCAGGCTACCGGCCATGCGGCAAGGGCATCCTGCACGGCTGCTCCATCGTTCGCTGCTTCCAGAACGGTCAGGCCGAGACGAGCCAGCCCGACACGGCCGACGAGGAAAAGGATGTCGCCTTCCTGAGCTACGCCGCGGCGCAGGCCGCGAGGCAGGGCTTCGGGCAGTTCTCCCCATGCAGTGACGCAGACGTTGAGCAGGGGGGAGCGGGCCAGGTCGCCGCCGGAAAGAGCTGTGTCGAAGCGGTCGGTAAGAGCTTTCATGCCTTCGCAGAAGCTCTCCAGCCACAGGGCATCTTCTTTCCCGGTGAGGGTGAGCCCGATGGAAAGACCGGACGGTTTCGCCCCGCTGGAACCCACATCGCTGATATTCACGGCAACAGCTTTCCAGCCGATATCGTAGGGGGAGAAGTAGCGCTGACGGAAATGCGCGTCCTCTGCAAAGATATCCGTGGTCACGGCCATCGGGCCTGTCGTCTGGATGACGGCGCAGTCATCGCCGCGCCCGAGCAGCAACGAAGGATGCGAGGCCGGAAAGTACCGACTCACGATGGCAAGGATATCGTCTTCACTGGCGGGGCGCATAGCTACTCCATGGTAAGATAATCGGCGAGGATGACCTTGAGACCGAGGCCGGGGAAGTTCACGCGATACTTGCCCGGTTCCACTTCCTCCACGATCTTACCGCGACCGAAGAGCTTGTGGCGGCAGAAGCCCAGTTTCCTGTAGTCCGCTTTCGCAGAGGAAGAGGGGCTCTCTTCTATCTTCTTTCCGGCGCGTAAGGCGCTCTGCACGGCGGCAAGGTAGGCGTCGTCGGCATTTTCCCGCTCGGCGCGGGAACGAGGAGCATCGTCGCGGCCGCTGAAGTCACGCGGAGGCCAGTCATCGTTCTGTCTGTCGCGGAAGGAGCGTTTTTCGCGGCGGTCATCGTCGTCCCAGTCTCTTTTCTTCGGAGGCTGGAAGGTACCGAATCCGCCTCCGATGAAACTTCCGCCCGGGGCGCCGAAGGCCCCGCGCATGCCGGAGAACGTGGATGCGCTCTGGATGCTCCTGCGGGACAGTCTGCCGCCGTAGCTTTCGTACATCTCTTCCAGCTTGTCCGAAGGCAGTTCACGGATGAACGGGCTGGGCGTGGCGGGTTCCTGCCCACCGGAGGAACGGCTGTACAGGCTCATGGGTACGAACATATCCAGCGTGTCCTTGGCGCGGGTGCAGGCCACGTACATGAGGCGGCGCTCTTCTTCGAAATCATCAGGCCGCACCAGCGCATGACGCGAGGGGAAGCGGTCTTCCACACAGTCGAGGATGAGTACGGACTTCCATTCGAGCCCCTTGGAGGAATGGACCGTGGAAAGCGTGATGCGCTTTTCCTCTTCTTCCTCGGGCGCTTCTTCGGGGCTGTCCAGCGAAAGATCGGCGATGAAGAGCTGAAGATCTTCATACGAAGTCGCGATGGTGGACATTTCTTCCAGCCCCTGAAGACGGCGAGGCCAGTCGTCCGGGAAGAGTTCTTCCATCTTGGGCCGGTAATGTTCGAGGATGCGGCTGATGACCTCGGCAGGGCGGGCCCCGCTTACGCGGATATCAGCGATGATGGTCATGCTCTCGAGGAAGTCCGGCCAGCGTTTGCAGGCTTTGATGAGCGCCGTTTCGTCGTCCCCACAGGCAAGATCGAAGAGCTTGCGCGAAGTCTTGGGACCTATGCCCTTGGAGAGGGCGGCGATACGGTCGAAGGAGGGCAGGTCCAGCGGATTGCTCACGAGACGGGCAAACGCCATGACATCTTTCACGTGTGCGGCTTCGGCGTAGCGCAGACCACCATATTTGCGGAACGGAATGGCGCGTTTGTTCAGCTCCAGTTCCAGATGATAGGACTGGTAGCCGGAACGGAAGAGGACGGCGATCTCCTGCGGGTTCGTGGTCTCCAGAAGCTCTTCGATGCGTCTGGCCACGAGATGGGCCTGACTCAGATCGCTCAGGGGGCGGTACAGGGTGACAGCAGGCTCTTCCGGCAGAGGGCGGCGGGAATACAGCGTTTTTCTATAGCCTTCCGTGGTATGGGAAAGCAGATTGTTGGCGATATCCAGTACCGGCTGAACGGAGCGGTAATTCTCTTCGAGGCGGATGATGCGTGTATTGTTGAACTGGCGCGGGAATTCGAGGATGTTGTGTACGGTGGCGCCGCGGAAGGCGTAGATGGACTGGGCATCGTCCCCCACGGCCATGATGTTGCCGTTTTCACCGGCAAGCTGACGCACGAGACGTGCCTGTACTTTGTTGGTGTCCTGGTATTCGTCCACCATGATCTGCCCGAATCGCTGACGCATGGCCAGCAGGATGTCGGGCTTGGTCATGAAAAGCTGTTCCAGCTCGAAAAGCAGATCGTCGTAATCCAGCAGGGAGTGTTCGCGCTTATACTTGCGGTACGCGTCGCCCAGATCCATCAGTTCCGAGGCGTGAGGGAGCAGATGCTGAGCCTCGCGGCGCAGTATCTCGTCCAGATCTATCTCCTTGTTCCTTGCCTTGCTCAGCAGTCCGAGTACGGCCTGCGTGCGGGGGAAGGAACGGTCGCCTTTACCGATCTTGAGGGTTTCCTTGCAGCTCTGTATAGCCGCCGTGCTGTCCGCCGTGTCCATGACGCTGAGGCTTCCCTGCGTCCAGTCCGGAGCCCAGCGGCGCAGGACGGAGAAGGCGAAGCTGTGGAAGGTGCCGCCCTGCACGCCGAGGAGCTGGGAGTCCAGCAGCTGAGAGGCGCGATGCAGCATCTCCTGCGACGCTTTGCGCGTGAAGGTGAGCAGCAGCATGGAATGAGGATCCCAGCCGTGTTCGGCCAGCCATGCGAGACGGTACACGATGGTACGCGTCTTACCGGAACCGGCACCGGCGATGACCAGCATGGGGCCTTCGGGCGCGGTGACGGCTTCCCTCTGAGCGTCGTTCAGGATGGAGATATCGAGCATGGCGGCTTATTCGGCGCTGTCGGGCGTGTTTTCAGGAGTGGCTTCCGGTTCTTCGATAACTTCCGGCTTGCCGGCTTCGCGCAGGCGTTCCCAGAGTTCGTCGATACCCATCTTGGTGACAGAGGATACGGTGATGGGCTTCACGCCTATCATCTTCTGCCAGGCCTTCTGCTGGGCAGCGCGTTCCTTGAGGGTACATTTGTCGGCCTTGGTGAGTACGGCGATGATAGGCAGCCCGCGAGACTTGGCGAAGTCGGCCATCACGCGGTCGGATTCCTGCGTGGGGATACGGCAGTCGATGAGCAGGGCAAGGGCGCGGAGCGTGGGTGTTTTTTCCAGATAGTTCTGGATGAGTTCGGCCCAGCTGCGGCGTTCTTCATGGCCGCGGCGAGCGTAGCCGTAGCCGGGAAGGTCGGTAAGGCAGAAGCCGTCGGGCTTCACTTCGAAAAGATTCACGGAACGGGTCTTGCCCGGCTCGGAACTCACCTTGGCCAGCTTCTTGCGACGCGCCAGAGCATTGATGAGGGAAGACTTGCCCACGTTGGAGCGGCCAGCCAATGCTATCTGCGGCATGTCATGCACGGCGTTTTTCAGCTGGTCGAGCGTATAGAGAGTGGCCAGAAGTTCCAGAGTGGGGGCGGGGCGGGTATTTTTTTCAGCGGGAGTGTCGGGCATAGCGTCCTCGTGAGTTGACAAAGTAAGCCTGTATCGGACAATATATAGTGTTTCGCGGATGAGCCAAGAGTAGCCTTCTCCGGCCAAAAAGGCAAATCTTCCGCGCAAGGGGTTCCCGACAGCGGGAAAACCTATGACTTTCAGGGAACCATGTGGCCGGAAAGGCGCCTTTTCTCTGAAAAAGTACAGAAATTAAAAAGAAATTTTGCCTGGAGGCACCATGTACTCTACTACTGACTTCCGCCGCGGCCTTAAGATCGAGATCGACGGCACTCCTTTCGAAATCGTTGAATTCCAGCACTTCAAGCCCGGCAAGGGCGGCGCTATGGTGCGTACCAAGCTCCGCAACATCCTGAACGGCCGTACCATCGACAACACCTTCCGTTCCGGTGAAAAGGTGGGCAAGCCCGATATGGAACAGCGCGACATGCAGTACCTGTATCGTGAAGGTACCGACCTCGTGTTCATGGACCTCACCACCTACGAACAGATCAACCTGCCCGAAGCTGACACCGACGGCAAGTGCGACTGGCTGCTCGAATCTCAGGAATGCCGCGTGCTTCTTTACAATGGCAATCCCATCGACATCGAAATCCCCGTCAGCCTCGTGATGACCGTTACTCACACCGAACCCGGCGTGAAGGG
>JAFWYI010000096.1 GCA_017522745.1 Mailhella sp. | reverse complement strand
CCAGAGATAACGGCCGAAAGCCACGAGGTCGGCCTTGCCCTGAGCGAGAGCGGCTTCACCCTTGACTTCATCCATACGGCCGACGGTGATGACAGGGATGTTCACAGCCTTCTTGATGGCTTCGGCGCGGGGCACGAGCAGACCGAGACCACGGAAGTCATCCATGAAGGGCTTCATGTGTTCTTCGGGTTCAGGATAGGGCCAGTAGTCAGGGAGATAACGCCAGGGCAGAGGTCCGTATCCGTAACCAGACACGCTGATGTAGTCCACGCCGGCCTTTTCAAAAATTCTGGCGGCCTCGATAGCCTCTTCCATCGTCATGGCGCCCTTGGCACCCCATTCCTGCCCATTCATACGCAGGCCGATGACGAATCCCTTGCCGTGGCGGCGGCGCAGTTCGGTAACGATCTCCACGATAAGGCGAGTACGGTTCTCCATGGACTGGGGGCCGTATTCGTCGTCGCGGGTATTCCATACCCGGCTGAGGAAACTTTCCAGATAGTAGCCATGGGCACAGTGGACTTCAATGCCGTCGAAGCCGCAGGCCTTCACGCGGTCAGCCGCGGCAAGATAAAGCTCGCGGTCTATTTCTATCTCTTCACGAGTGAGCCCCTTGGCGGGCTTACCCGGAGACGGCAGATCTTCGATCGCTTTATCCGAGGAGCCCGTGGGATTACCGCCATAATGCCCGGCAGCCGCGGAGGGGCCGCCATGGTGCAGCTGGCAGAGTACGGGGCAGTCGTGCGCGTGTACCCGATCGACGAGCTTCGTCATATCGGGAATGAACTTGTCGTCGCTGAGAGCGCCGTAAGGGCCATAGGGATGATCGGGACGCCAGGTGATGGCGGAAACGATGAGCAGACCAACACCACCGGCGGCCAGAGCTTCGTAGAATCCGGCGGCGCGTTCTCCGGTAGAACCGTCCTGTTCAAAGAACCAGCTTGACTGGGGAGCTTTGACCATACGGTTGCGGAGCGTGAGACCGCTCCCTAACTTCAGCGGAGAAGTAAGATGGGGGAAGGGGGCTTTTCCCATAAGAACTCCGTGGGGACGTAAAAGGCTTGGACTGTTTTTTGCTGACGGAGCCGGGTTTGAGCGTTTGCAGAGGGCGAAAATACCCGCCGAAACCGGCCTTTGGAGCAAAAAAAGGGTAAAAGAAACTGCCCGCCCGAGAGTGGGCAGTTTCTCTGGCAGAAAATTGTGGGGGGATCTTAGTCGGCGATATCCAGCTTAAGCGCACGTGCCGCGTTCTTATAGAGGAAGTTCGGCATGACTTCAGGCTTGATGGGCAGAGCCTGGACGCCTTCCACACCTTCCTTGAAACCGATGAACGGATATGCGGTACCGAAAAGGATGCGATCCTTGAGGAAAGTGTTCAGTGCCATGACGTAGTTGGCAACGCCGGGCACGTTATACATATACATATCAGGGCAGAGATAGAGATTCGGGCGCTTGAAGGCGACGAAGCAGATCTGTTCAGACCAAGGATAGCCGCCGTGCGTGTTGATGATGGTGAGATTCGGGAAATCACCGCACACGCGGTCAATGTGTTCGGGGTTGCTGTGGCTGAGGTCGGGACCGTTGCCGCCACCGCCCATGACCAGCATGGGTATATCGTGACGCTGGCAGTATTCGTAGATGGGGTAGATGCGACGGTCGTCGCAATACATGGGATTGGGCAGCACACCGGGTTCAATGCCGGCGGCAGTGAGCGGACCATTCACGACCACGCGTTCGATCTCGTCGATGGCCTTTCCGGGGTTGGAGGGGTCGATGCCGGCCACGCCGATGAACTTGTCAGGCCATTCATTGACGATCTCGACGATATCATCGTTTGGCACATTGCCCATGAAGGCGTTTGCCTGACGACCGGTGACGACACCATGAGTCACGCCGCCTTCTTCCATTTCCTTGAGCATCAGCTCCATGTTGCCCTGCTTGGCGGAGGGAGGGGGAGTCATACCCAGATTGCCGCTCCAACGAGCGATGCGATCCTGATTGCGGAAGATGTGCATATTCAGAAAACCGCGGGTAGCGGGGCGAACGCGAAAGTCGATGATCATGGCTGATAACTCCTGAATGAAAAACTCTGACGGTCCGGGCAGCAAAACTCCTCTGCCTCAGAACCGGTAAAGATGGATTTTAAAGAGGGCTGAGAAAGTCGAGCTCTCTCAGCCCATAAGGCTGACTTACTTCATCCAGCCCTTTTCCTTATAGAACTTCACGGCGCCGGGATGCAGCTCGTGGGTAAGGCCCTGCCAAGCAGTCTCGGGCTTGAAGGTGCCCCACACGGGGTTGGCGGCGATAACGTCCTGAGCGCCTTCGCAGAAGGCCTTGGTCAGACGGTAGGCAACGTCTTCAGACACGCCGGAACGAACCATGACCTGCTGAGAGGTAGCCACACCGGGAACGTTCTTGCCCATCTTGCCGCCGAACATGGTGGATTCGAACACGCAGTCGTTCAGGTTGTACTTTTCCTTCACGATCTTGGCCACTTCAGGCTTCACAGGGAGCCAGGTGAGAGCGGTGCCGCTGATGAGTTCGGTGAAGAACCAGGCTTCGCCGGGTCCGACCCAGAACATCATGTCGACCTGACCGTCCTTGGCCATGTTAGCAACGTCGCCGAAGTTATTGGAGAAGAGCTTGCCGCCCCAGCTGGTGATGTCCTTGTAGGTGATGCCGTAAGCATCGAGGACCCACTTGCCCATGACTTCGGAAGCGGAGCCGCGAGGACCAGTGGCGAGACGGATGGACATCTTCTTTTCCTTGAGCTGGTCAAGGGAGGTGATGCCGCTGTCGGAACGAACGACGATGTTCAGACGAGAGTTGTTGCGGATGTTGGCGATGGAGTTCAGGTTGCTCACGACTTTCTTGAAGGGAGCCTGACCTTCACGAGCGCACACGGCGAGAGCCATGGTCTGCACAGCGGCGTCCACTTCACCCTTTTCGAGGCGGAGGGGGTTGGAAACGTCAGAGCCGGGAACCATGGTCACAGAAGCGCCGTCGGCAGCATTCTGAGAAGCATAGACCTTACCAAGAGCAGCCATGCCGATGTAACCGGTACCAGCCACGGGGCCAGCAGTAGCGGTGATAGCCAGAGGATGGGCAGCATCAGCAGCAGAAGGCAGAGCCATGGGGGCGGCGCAGATCATGAGACCAGCGAGGAGGGAACCAAGAACTTTTTTCATAAAGTCTCTCCAGATAAAGGGTTGATACATCAGCGGGATAACCCGCAAGGAAACAAAATCAGACAGCTGCACCGGGCATGGAGCGCTTGCGAACGAGATGCAGAGCCGCAACGGCAGCCATGACGCCGAGACCGATGAAGTCCGTATAGGTGCCGGGGTAGATCATCATCAGACCGCCAGCAAGGAGCACCGGACGTTCCCAGACCTTAGCTTCCGTAAGCATGTAGCCCTGCAGACCGGCCGCCAGACCGAGCACGCCGATGATGGAGGTGACACAGGCCTGAATGACATCGAAGGTGTCGCCAATAAGAAGGAGCGCGGGCTGATACACGAACATGAAGGGGATGATGAACGCCACGATGCCCAGTTTGCAGGAAACGAAGCCCGTTTTCATGGGATGTGCCTCTGCTATAGCCGCCCCTGCGAATGCCGTGACACATACAGGCGGAGTGATGACGGACAGGATGGCAAAGTAGAACACGAACAGGTGAGAGCTGATCATGGGCACGCCAGCCTTCATAAGAGCGGGGGCACCAAGAGTGGCTACGATGACGTATGCAGGGGCAGTAGGCACACCCATACCAAGTACGATACAGGTAACAGCCAGATACAGCATGAGCAGGAACAGGTTATTACCGGCAAGATCGGTGATGACGCTGATGAACTTGTAGCCCACACCGGAGATGGTGATGACACCCACGATGATACCAGCCGCAGCACAGCAGGAAGAGATCATCATGGCATTCTTGGAAGACAGGAACAGCGCGTCGCAGAGACCGCGGAAGTTCAGGCGGGTCTCCTTGCTGAAGAAGGAGAGGACCACGATGGACGCCGTGGCAAAGAACGCGGAGGCGATGACACTGCGGCCCATGTACAAGGCGGCGATGAGGATGAAGATGGGAGCCAGATAGTAGAGCTTTCTGAACACAGTCTTGGTATCGGGAACCAGTTCGGGAGGCAGATAGCCAAGGTCCTTACGTACGGCTTCCAGATGGATCATGGAAAGCAGAGCCCAGTAGAAGAGGACGGAAGGCAGGATGGCGGCCGTAGCGATGGAAACATAGCCAAGGCCCGTGATGTCGGCCATGATGAAGGCGGCGGCACCCATGACAGGGGGCATAAGCTGACCACCGGTGGAGGCCACGGATTCCACAGCGCCGGCAAATGAGGGAGAATAGCCCACACGTTTCATGAGAGGAATGGTGAAGATACCGGTACTGTACACGTTAGCCGGGGAAGAACCGGAAATAGTACCGAACAGAGCGGAGGCAAAAATAGCCACCTTGGCGGGGCCACCCTTGGAACGCTTAGTGAGCAGGCAGGCGAGATCCATGAACACACTGCTCATGTTGCTGCGTTCAAGGAACGCGCCAAACATGATGAAGGCGAAGATCATAGTTGCGCCTGTGGCAAGGCAGGTGCCGAAAATACCGTCAGAAAGCAGGAACTGCATTTCCACGAGTCGGTCGTAGCTGATGCCGTTATGCCCGATGGATGTGGGGAGAAGATCGCCGAACAGGGCATACAGCAGGAAGGCCACGGCCACGCAGAACAGCGGGAAACCGGTGGTGCGGCGGGTGATCTCAAGAACGAGAAGGATACAGGCCGTACCAAGCCAGAGGTCCACAGTCGTCACTTCGTCTACATAAACGATTCGGTTGAGCAGGTTTTCCAGCTCAACATAGAAGTAGCAACCGATGGCAACAGCTATACAGCAGAGCAATATGTCGATACCGATAAAGATGATGGGCTCTTCCTTCCCCTTATACTTGGCAAAGGGAGGAACGAGCAGGAAGACCATGATCATGATGGCGGCAAGATGGACGCCACGAAGGAGAGGAGGTTCCAGGACATAGAAGCCGCCAGTAAAAATTATCTGGTAGATGGCAAGCGCCACACCTACCACATAGGCGACGGGTTTGAGGAATGACCGATTGGCGGTAAGTTTCATGAAACTTCTCCTAAAATAAAGTAAGGCATTTCCTGACAGGCAGGAGGTTTTAAAATATTGTGCAAAAAACGTGCCAAAAAGAACAAATCTAAAAATCTATAATATAATCAATATGATATATAACTATCAAAACTTTTATCAAACGATATTCATGTCCATATAGTACACATGTATACAACACATGCGTACTATATAGACACTAGCAACAACACCTGCGGAGACTACACGCGCAGCGCGACCTCGAAACCATTCTTAACCGCAGT
>JAFWYI010000095.1 GCA_017522745.1 Mailhella sp. | reverse complement strand
GGGGCGCAGGCCATGAGGCCCTGCGAGTAAGGATGGAGGGGGCGTTCGAAGAATTCCTTCACAGGAGCGCGCTCCACAAGTTCTCCAGCGTACATCACAGCCACGTCGTCCGCCGCTTCTGCGACCACGCCAAGATCGTGCGTGATGAGCAGAACGCTCATGTCGCGTTCCCGGGCAAGGCGTGTGAGCAGGCGCAGTATCTGCCCTTGGATGGTGATGTCCAGTGCCGTCGTGGGTTCATCTGCAAGGAGCAGGCGCGGAGAACAGGCCAGTGCCATGGCTATCATCACACGCTGGCGCATACCTCCGGAGAACTGGTGCGGCCAGTCGTTCAGGCGGCGAGCCGGGTCGGGTATGCCTACGAGGCCCATGAGTTCCACAGCCCTGTCCAGAGCATCGCGGTGGGAGAGCCCTTCATGTATTTCAAGAGGTTCCGCTAGCTGCTGGCCTATCCGCAGAACAGGATTCAGCGAGGTCATGGGCTCCTGAAAGATCATGGAGATGTCTCGTCCGCGATGAGCGCGCATGGCTTTCTCGGGGAGCTTGAGCAGGTCTTCCCCATCAAAGAGCATGGAAGTGGCCGTGATGCGGCCCGGCTCGGGCACGAGGCGCATGATGGAAAAGGCGGTCATGCTTTTCCCGGATCCGGACTCCCCGACAAGGCAGGTCGTGCGGCCTTTATGCAGGGTCAGATCGAGATCGCGAACGACGGACACACCGCCGAAGGAGACATGGAGGTTCTGGATATCAAGAAGGGGAAGCATGGCAATACCTGTAAAAAACGTCTGTCCTTCCACTATGACATAGCTCGGCGGCTAAGAAAAGACCCCGGGGGGATGCCCTCGGGGTCGATGCGGTGATGTTTCGTCAGCTCGGGATGATCCTGAACAGCATGGAGTTTTCCAGCACCAGCGTCTTATCGTGGATGAAGAAGACCGTACCGTCTGCGGGGGCACGCACTTCCCAGCGAACGGAGCCGTCGTAGGGATCGAGGACGCGGGCCAGTATCTGGTCACGTCTCACGCTGTCGTCGGGTTTGCACATGCAGTACAGGATGCCCGCACGGCGAGCCTTGACCGTGATGAGGTCTTCTTCCCGAAGCACTTCGGAAAAATAGCCCGGATGCGTGCGGCAATGGATGATGCCATGCAGAGACATGAAGCGAAGCACGGCAGATACCGTGTCGACGGCAGATTCCGTGTCGATGACGCCGGTATGACCGGAACACACAGAGAAGGCCTGCGTTTCCCATATCTGCCAGTTATAGTTGAGCGTGGTGGTGTCGAAGGGGCGCGGCGTACGCAGCAGCGTGTACTGAAGGCCGAATCCCTGTGCCAGCTCGATGTCCTCGTAGCCGGTGTGCATCATGCGCACATGGGGGATATAGTCGCCGGGCAGGTAGTAGCTGGACATCTGCACACCGAAACGGTAGCCCTGTATCTGCTCGAACAGGGCCGCGGCAATGCGCTGCGTAGTCTCACCAAGGCTGTAGCCGGGGAACATCCGATTGATATCGGTGTTGTCCATGGCCCAGAAGCGCTTGCCGATATTCATGGCAAAGGGGTTGACCGAAGGGATGACCAGTATCTCGTGTCCAGCGGCGATATCGCCTTTTTCTTCAAGATCCTGAAGCGTGCTCACGAGCTGTGAGCAGATGAACTGCTGCTGGAGTTCATCGCCGCGCATGGCGCCTACGATGGCGATGCTTTTCTGGCCGGAACCGAAACGGAAGCCCTGGATGCGGAATTCATCGCGGAAAGGGGAGGGCAGGACGAAGAGGAGTTCGCGTTTCATGCGTTATCCTCCCTGAACACGCGGGCGAGCAGAGAGCCTTCATAGACCACAGGATAGGCCCGGATGGTGAACACGAAACCGGGGCGTTCGAGTTTCACGTCCTGCAGTACCGTACCGTGCAGCGGATCGACGATGCGGCCGATGACCTGTCCGGCTTCAGCGTGATTGGAATGTTCGATGAGAGGGATGAACACGCCCGACGCGGAAGCGTTGATGAAGTCCACAGTCCCAGTAGTGGAAAGGATGGTGTGACGTTCTTCAAGTTCCGGCACAGCGCCCTTCCATACGCCCATGTGACGCATCAGGTTGAGGATGCCGGACACGAGTTGTTCCCCATAACTCTGAGTTATGCGCATCCCCACGCCCATTTCCACGACGAGGGTGGGAGTGTCCAGCGAGTTCAGGGAATAGGCCAGCGTGGCTTCAAGCACGGTGGCGGCTTCATGGACCCACAGGAAGTCGAGGTTCAGCATGCTGGCCAGCGGCACCAGAGAATCGGCGTTGAGCTGGTTGATGCGTACCTGCGGCACTTCGTAGAGGAAGATGTTGCTGGAATGTATGTCGATGACGAGGTCGGCACCGCGCAGTTCCTCGATTATGCTGTGAGCCGTGTTCTCCGCCATGCTCCCCATAGGGTCGCCGGGAAAGATACGGTTCATGTCGAGGTCGAAGTTGGGGATGCCGCGAGTGATGGAGTCTATGCCCAGCGGGTTGAGCGCAGGATAGATGTCCACAGTGCCGTCAAGATCGGCAAGATTGGACTGGAGGATCTGGGCGATGCGGTAACAGACGTACTGCCCTTCCAGTTCGTCACCGTGTGTGCCGGTGACGAGGCAGATCCTTTTTTTGCCGGAACCGCCGCTGATGCTGTTCTTGCGGATGAGCAGATGCTCGTCCACGGGCAGTTCGGTAGAGATAACGGTCTTGATCATACAGATTCTACTTTGATTGAAACAGAGTTCCGCTGTTCCACCTTTCCGGTGAAGATGCCGCGGTTCACGGGGCAGTCGGAACTGTCGCGCCCATGAGCGACTTTGATGTACCCCATATCCACGTTCCTGTCATGTGTGGGGTCATGGGCCAGCCATACGCCGTTGGCGAAGAATTCCACCCATGCGTGCGTAGCGCCTTCACCGGGAAGGAAGCCGCATACGTAGCGTGCCGGGATGCCGACGTGGCGCAGAAGTGCGAGCGTGATATGCGCGTAATCCTGACAGACCCCCTTGCCAAGCTCGAAGGCTTCGCTTGCCGTGGTGGTCACGTTCGTATTCCCCGGGGCGTAGGTCATGTGAGAATGTACGGCCGAAGAGAGTATACGCGCGGCCATGGCAGTCGGGCTGTTCGCCATGTGACAGGATGCGGAGCCAGTTTTCTGTAGGCTCTTTGCGTCAAGGCCATGCGACGCAAGCAGAGCCTTTGCGTCCTGAGCGGCTTCGAGCAACCATCCTGCCGGCAAGGTGAGCGTCGTGCTGGCCGAGTACATCCCATGAGCCGTGCCGCAGATGCGGTAGGGAGTCTGCACGGTACGTCCGGTCGCCATCATGGACAGGCGGATGTGCGGAGGCAGGATACAGCCATACTGGATGCGGTTGCCGAAGGCGTCCGATGCGATGCGTACAGGGACGGTCATGCTTCTACCGTCCGGGAGCAGCGCTTCGAGCCGCAGAGAATCCCACTCCGTGCGCTGGAACTGTTCCTGCCGCGGCAGAGCCCGCAGGAGCAGAGAATGCGCCGTGACAGGAGCGCTGAAAGTCACGGTGCTTTCGTAACGGAAAAGGAAGCGGTTCATACGTTGACGAGAGTATTCAGTGCGGTGAGAGCTTCGGCCTTGCGGGCTTCATAGGTACGGACATCAGCGAATATCTCGCGAAGGAGCATGCGCGAGTCCTTGTTCACGATGAAAGGCATACGGTCGAGCTTACGTTCCAGCAGGGCCCATTCTGCGGCAAGGCGCGAGAAGCGTTCATCGAAACGTGCATACATATCAATATATTCTATGTGCTTGCCGATGAAAAGCATATCCAGCGACGCCTGATTGGTCACGTGTTGATGTACGGAACCCCAGAAGGCGAGGATGTAGTCGGAAATGGGCTGGAGGCTGTTGATGTTCACGTCTTTTCTGTGGTCGCTGTGTTTGAGGGTGGCCACGCAGAGATTGACGTAGGCGATAGTGTTGGTGGTGAGTTCCTCACGAAGCACGATGCTGTTGTCGTTCAGGCAGTTGAGCGTGTGGCGCAG
>JAFWYI010000094.1 GCA_017522745.1 Mailhella sp. | reverse complement strand
TCGGCGATCGTTGCCGGGTTGCGGGGATCGTCTTCCGGGATGCCGGCTTCGACTTTACCGACGAGATCGCCGCCGACGTCCGCACCCTTGGTGAAGATGCCGCCGCCGAGACGGGCGAAGATGGAGATGAGGGAGGCGCCGAAGGAGAGGGCCACGAGAGCCTGCATGATTTCTTCGGTAGCCACGCCGAACATGGCGAGGAGGGCGTAGTACACGGCCACGCCGAGCAGGCCGAGGCCCACCACGAGCATGCCGGTGATAGCGCCGGACTGGAAGGAGATGTTCAGAGCGGGAACCATGCCCTGTTCAGCGGCAGCGGCGGTACGCACGTTGGCGCGCACGGACACGTTCATGCCGATGAAGCCGGCAAGGCCGGAGAGAACAGCACCGAGGACGAAGCCCAGAGCGGTGAGGAAAGACATGAAGATGAGCAGAAGCACGGCGACCACAGCACCCACGATGGCGATGGTGCGGTACTGGCGCTTCAGGTAAGCCTGGGCGCCTTCCTGGATGGCGCCGGCGATGCGCTGCATCTCAGCGTTGCCGGTAGAAGCGGCAAGGATGTTTTTGGCCGTCTTGGAGGCGTAGAGCAGAGCGAAGCCTGCGCACGCGAAGACGATGACCAGAGAGAGGAAAGTCATACATACCCCCGACAGGTAGTGAAATGTGAAAAAACCTGAAAACTGGCGGATAGGAGAACCTATCCGATGCTCCCTGTAATTAAGGAACATTTATGATATATAAATTCCGTTCTGATGACAAGTGTCGAAGCTCGATGAGATGCGTTTCCGCTTCTACCCGCACACCGTACGGAGCGGCGCTCCTTCCTTTTGCGCTGCAGGGCTGGTGGCGGCACTTGCGGCGCGGCCTGCATCGGGCTAAGATAGCAAGGATATTTTCTTGAGGAGTATTTCCATGTCATTGAAACAGCGCCTCGGCCTCACGCAGGAACCGCTTTACGTGATGGACGGCAACGCCTTCCTGTTCCGCGGTTATTTTGCCAATTCTCGGATGACTCGCACCGATGGTTTCCCCACAGGAGCGCTGTTCATCGTGGGGCGCGTGCTGCTCAAGCTCCTGCGGGAAGAAAAGCCCAGTCATTTCGCCTTCATCATGGATGGACACGGCAAGCATTTCCGGCATGAGATATTCCCGGCCTACAAAGCGAACAGACCGCCTGCCCCTGAAGAACTCGTCATGCAGATAGAGCCGCTCCAGAACATGGTACGCGCCCTGGGTATGAAGGTCGTCGTTTCCGAAAGCTGTGAAGCGGACGACTGCATAGCCAGTCTTGCCGCTAAATATGGCAAGGACAGACCCATCATCATCGTGGGGGTGGATAAGGACTTACGCCAGTGCCTGACGCCCAACGTGTTCATGTGGGATCCTGCCTCCAAGGAAGAGAAGCTGGTCACGCTGGAATCCTTCCGGGCCGACACCGGCCTTGAGCCGGAACAGTGGCCTGACGTGCAGGCGCTCATCGGCGACACCTCGGATAACGTGCCCGGCGTGAAAGGCATAGGCGAAAAGATCGCCGAAAAGCTGTTCCGCGATTTTCGCAGCCTTGAGGATGTGCGAGACCGCATGGCTGAAGTGCCTCCCTCTATCCGCAAGAAACTGGAAGGTAACGAAGAGGCCATGTTCCTCTATCGTGAACTGACCCGCCTGCACACGGACTGCTGCCCGGTACCGCTGGAAGAGATGACAGTCGAGGCCATGGATGGTTCCGTTGCCCGCACCTTCCTGCGGGAATACGAGATGCATTCTCTGCTGCGCGAACTCGACAGCCTCATCCGTCAGGGTATCGTGAAACTGGCGGAGGCTGGCGCGAAGGAAGAGGCTCCTGCAGCAGCGGAGGAGGGGGCCGGCTCAGCTCGTTCCGTGCGTGCCGGGGCTCAGCTTTCGCTTTTCGATGCGGCTCCTGCAGTCCCTGCGCCTGATACTGTCCTCGATGTTTCCGCCCTTCCGGACTGCGCGGGGCGCATCGTGGCAGTAACGCCTGCCCCTGTGGTCAGACGCTCTCAGGACAGCGGGCTCTGCATCGCGGTGTGTGACGCAGATGGGAAGAGCGTGGTCGAGCGTGTTTACGATGGCGACATGCGCGCTCTCGTGAACTGGATAGCGCAGGCAAAGCTCATCGTCACACCGGACATGAGCGCCTTCTCCATCAGCATCCTGTGTGGAGCGTTCTCCCCGCCGCCCTCTGTTTCGATCTCGGTCTGGCCGCCTATCTTCTCGCGCCGGAAGATCGTGACTACGGCTGGCCCAGCCTCTCCGCGCGTCATGCCGAGAAGACCGGTCTGCCCTTGGAACGTCCCGGTTCGGTAGCTCTTTCCCTGCACGATGAACAGGCGCGCCGCCTTGAAGAAGCTGGACTCATGCCGCTTCTCGTCCGGGTGGAAATGCCTCTCATCCCGGTGCTGGCTTCCATGGAAAAGGCGGGTATCACCATCGATCGAGCCGCGCTCAAGGTGTTCCTTGATGAAGTTCAAGGAGAACT
The DNA here is from genome assembly GCA_017522745.1 of Mailhella sp. Classification (GTDB taxonomy): domain Bacteria; phylum Desulfobacterota; class Desulfovibrionia; order Desulfovibrionales; family Desulfovibrionaceae; genus Mailhella. The sequence goes on along the minus strand of JAFWYI010000094.1, from coordinate 2,800 downwards.
CGACAAGCTCACGGCCCGCATCTACGAAGAAGCGGGCGAGGTGTTTAATATCCGTTCTGCCCAGCAGATAGGGGATATCCTTTTTAAAAAGCTCGGCCTTTCCAGCGGCAAGTCCACGAGCGGCGGGCAGGCCTCCACGTCGCAGGCCGTGCTGGAGAAACTTTCGGGCGAACATCCTGTGGTGGACGCGCTTCTCGAATACCGCGAGCTGGAAAAGATGCGTTCCACGTACCTCGAACCGCTCCCGCGTCTTGCCGGACCGGATGGTCGCATCCATACCACGCTGAACCAGACCGCTACGGCTACGGGACGCCTTTCGTCCAGCAATCCGAACCTGCAGAACATTCCTGTTCGAGGTGATATGGGCCGCCGCATGCGTACCTGCTTCACCGCCGGACCGGGCATGGCGCTCATTTCCGCTGACTACTCGCAGGTGGAACTGCGGGTGCTGGCTCATTACTCGCAGGATCCGACCCTCGTGGCGGCGTTCCGCAACGGTGAGGATATCCATACCCGTACCGCGGCCCTGCTGTACGATGTGGAGCCTTCGGTCATCGGTCCGGATGAGCGCCGCAAGGCCAAGACCATCAACTTCGGTCTCATCTACGGCATGGGACCGCGCAAGCTGGCGCAGGATCTCGCCATCCCCATGAGCGAGGCCAAGATGTTCATCGAGCGCTATTTCGCACGCTTCGCGCACATCAAGGAATTCTTCGACGGTGTGGAAGAGAGCGCCCGCGAACTCGGCTATGTGACCACGCTTTCGGGGCGTCGCCGTCCTCTGCCGGATATGCGTTCCATGAGCGGCCAGGCGCGTGCCCTTGCCGAACGGCAGGCGGTGAATACCCTCATCCAGGGCTCCGCGGCTGACCTCATCAAGTTTGCCATGCTCGCAGTCTTTAATGATAAGGAGCTGCGCCGGCTCAAAGCTCGTCTCCTGCTGCAGATCCATGACGAACTCATCGTGGAAGTGCCGGAAGACAACGCGAAGGCCGCGGCCGAACGCCTCTCTGCCCTCATGATGGATACCGCCGCATGGGGCATCGACCTCGCCGTCCCCCTCGTGGCCGACGCCGGTATCGGTCAGAACTGGGGCGAAGCACATTAAGAGTTTTTTCTGGGGGAGATGATCTCCCCCAGTCCCCCACGTTTCTGCGGCTCGTTCGTCTTGCTTCGCAAGCCGTGCCGAGCCGCAGTCATGTGAGTCTGGAAGACCTTGGTTCTATGTGTCCTTAACCACCGGAGGCGCGCGCCGTGGCGCGATATGGAGCGACGACCCCGCGCCGCCTGGAAGGCGGCATGGAGGCGGGCGAGGAGCGGAAGCAAGGTCACGCGGAGCGGCGGTGAGGGAGCCGCAGGCTCATGAGCCGTGCCGCTTGCACGCTTGATACGCAGGACAAAGGCTGACTGGAAAGTCAGCCCAGCGGATTTCCGGCAGGAAATCCAAGATGATAGTGAGAATATATGGCGCTTATTTCCATTCAGAATGCGAATCTTACGCTGGGCAGCAAGTGTCTGCTCGACGATACTGAAGTTTTCATCGAGCAGGGTGACAGGCTCTGCATCGTGGGCCGCAACGGTGTGGGCAAGTCCACGCTCCTTTCCGTGCTGGCAGGCCGCATGGCGCTGGATTCCGGCGAGCGTCATGTGGAGCCGGGGCTCCGCATCGGCTATGTTCAGCAGGCGGTACCGGATCACTGGCAGGGGTCGGTGTTCAGTGTGACCGCCGATGCGCTGGGACGAGAAGGGCATCTGCTGGCCGGGGCGCATCTCATCGCGTCCGACCGGCGCGACCTTCTGCCTGCGGATCTGGCCTCAGAAGTAGACCGCATCATGGCTCATGGCGAAGTATGGGAGCGTCATGGCGAAGTGCTGGGCGTACTCAACAGCCTCGGTCTCGATCCTGAGGCCGATTTCTCCACACTGTCCGGCGGTACGCGTCGCCGTGTAGCGCTGGCCCGGGCCCTCATCGCCTCCGACATCCTGCTTCTTGACGAGCCCACCAACCATCTGGACATCAGCACCATCGCATGGCTGGAAGAATATCTGGCGCGGCAGTCGCGCACGCTGGTCTTCATCAGCCACGACCGTGCGTTCGTGCGGCGTCTCGCAACGCGCATCGTGGAAGTGGACAGGGCGAAATTATACAGCTATTCCTGCGGCTTCGATACCTATCTCGAACGGCGCGAGGAACGCTTGCATGCTGAAGACATGCAGAATGCCGTGTTCGATAAGAAGCTGGCGCAGGAGGAAGTGTGGATACGTCAGGGCATCAAGGCCCGCCGTACCCGCAACATGGGTCGCGTGCGCGAGCTCTACAAGATGCGTGAGGAGCGCGCCGCCCGCCGTGCCCGCATGGGAACGGCCACGCTCAACGTGCAGGAAGCCGAGAAGTCCGGCAAACTTGTGGCAGAGATGCGCGGCGTGGGCTTTACATGGCCCGATGGCTACAAGGTCTTTGAAGGCGGCGACCTCATCATCCAGCGCGGCGACAAGGTCGGCCTCATCGGTGACAACGGTGCCGGCAAGACCACGTTCCTGCGCGTCCTGCTGGGCGATCTTGAGCCGACTAGCGGTACGGTACGCCTTGGCACCAACCTTGAGATCGCCTATTTCGATCAGCTCCGCGATTCTCTGGATGATGAAAAGAGCGTGATGGACAGCGTGGCCGAAGGCAATGACCGAGTGACCATCAACGGCGATACCCGCCATGTGGCCAGCTATCTGCAGGATTTTCTTTTTGAATCCAGCAGATTGCGCACGCCTGTCGGTCTGCTTTCCGGCGGTGAACGCAACCGTC
>JAFWYI010000093.1 GCA_017522745.1 Mailhella sp. | reverse complement strand
TGCAGGGTGAGGATGACATCCTGAAAATTCATATAACTCTCCTGATATTCGCCGGAAATCCCGGCGGAGTACCGACAGGCCAGCGCCTGCCGGGGCGAGGGAGGGCCCTCCCTGCACCGCCATGTTCATCACATGGACTTGAATCGGCCGTTGATCCATTCAAGGCCGAGATGATATCGCACAAAGGCATCAATGAGCCGCGCCGCCTGCCTTGCCCCTTCGGGAGACAGAGAGAACGAGTTCCATGCCATCGGTGAGTATTCCTTCACTTTGCTGAGAACGTCAAGAGCTTCCTGCCCCAGTGAAAGGCTCATATCGCCATGACGGCGGCAATGAGGGCACGAAACTGCGCCTTCCCCCACCAGAAAATGCACCTGCTGCATATCCACAAGGGGCTGCCCGCAGCGAGAGCAGAAGCTCAGTTCCGGCGCGTAGCCCTGCTCCGCGGCTAGGCGGAAGCGGAACAGCACAGGCAGAACCGCAGGCACCTCCTCTTCCTTGTCGAGGAGCTGGAGTACACCGAGCATGAGCTCCCAGCAGGATCGTGAGTTGTCCGGCGGCACTCCCATGGCTTCAAGGAAGCGTACACAGTTGGCCGCCATCCCCTGACGTCTCCAGTCCCGGCGCAGGCGTTCCGGACCTTCCAGCAGCGTCGCCTCCTGCATATTGAGGAAGCGCCCATCACGAGAAGACAGCACGCTCACGCTGAGCCTGTTGAACACGTCCAGACAGCCGGTGAAGCGCCTGCGGCTCTTACTGCCGCCAAAAGCGAACGCCGTCACCAACCCTCTATCACGCGAAAGGAAACGGACCCAGAGATCCGTTTCCCGAAATTTTCCAATGCGAAGCACAAGGGCTTCGTCTGTCCACTGCATAGCCTGCGCTTACTCCGCCGGAGGGAAGCTCATGGTCACGACCCTGCCCGAAGTAGAACGAGGCAGTTCCTTCCCGTCGTAGATGACGCGCACAGAACTGGCGGCTCCCAGCTTCATCACCAGCGAATCGCGGAAGCTCATGGTGAAAGAATCGCCCTTCCGCAGAGTGCGCTGCTGTTTCCTGCCATCAGGCTCGAAGCCCATCCAGCAATCTCCGGCATCAGCGATGACTTCCACATGATGCATGCCTTCGGGGAGTGCGGCCAGAGGACTGGAAACGCCCTGCCCTTCTTCCGAGACAGGAAGGACGGCCGGAGCCTGAGCTGAGCTGACGCCTTCAGAAGGCAGAGGCTGTCCTGCCGGGATGACGGCTTCGGCGGAAACCGCAGAGCCTGCGGAAACGGCGCTCTGTCCGGCTTCAGGAGTCACAGAGCCTTCAGCAGGAGCGCCTGCCGGAGCTTCCATCACCTGCGTGACGGACGGTTCGGATTCAGGCTGGGCGGCGGGAACATCCCATGCAGGAGCTTCTGCGGGAACAGCAGAAGGTTCCACTCCGGAGGCAGGCTGTTCGACCGGATCACTAACCTTTTCCGTGGGGACCGCTTTGGAGGACGCAGACTTCACAGGCTCCCATACGGATGCGGCCTGAGGCTCTGCGGGAGCCGCCGGAACGGTCTGCTCCTGCGCAGGGACATTCACGATATCCTCGTAGTCGCGCCCGGCAAAGAAATGCACATAGGCAGAGTACGCTCCGAAGGCCAGCGCCCCCAGAAGCACGAGCTTGAGCGCGCCGCTCAGTATCACAGGAAGCAGGCTTGGCTTCACAGACGTGAAGGGCTGACTTTCCGAAAGATTGGGGCGCAGGATATTCTCGAAGCCTTCCAGCGATCCCATCCACTCGGCGATCTCCGCCGGGGAAAAGCCCATGAGCTTCGCATAATCCTTGATGAAATGATGGACATACACCGTGCGGGGAAGCCTTTCAGAGGCATCTTCCACACCCTGGAGTATGCGTCCTGGTATCTTGAGGTGATCCGCCACATCGGCCACGGTCATGTTCCGGGCTTCGCGGGCCTCACGGAGCTTGGCTCCCAGTTCTGCCAACGTCATAGCGGGCCTCATTTACGGATGTCGATGAGAGCCTTGTTTCGAAGCTCGGTGGTGTACTGCTGAAGGCGATCCTGGATTCGGGGGCGACGCAGGATCTCTTCGATACGGCGTGCCGTATCGGCATCGGGCTTAGCCTCGCTGTTCTCAGGGACCACAGCTTCCTCGAAGTCCAGAAGCGCGACCTGAGCCTTCACACTGCCCGTATTAAGCAGGGGCGAAACTTCCCCTTTGCGCATGCGGGCCACGACATCCACCATGCCGGGAGCCATCTCGGAAAGTTCCATGAAGCCCATGTCGCCCCCCTCTTCGGGGTTAGGCCCAACGGAGATCTTTCTCACGGCATCGGCAAAGGAGATCTTACCGGAAGCGATATCATTCGCCCACTTCTCGGCATTAGCATCGGCAGGATAGATCAGCATGGCCACACGGGCGCGCCCGGAGGCGAAGCTGGCCATATTCTTACGATAATAGTCGTTTATCTCGTCCTCGGTAACAACGACCTTGCTCATCACGTTACGGCCCATGAGGCGCTGCGTGATGAGCTGGAGACGAGTACGTTCACGGAACAGCTTCTCGGAAATACCGTTCGCCTGAGCCTGCTTGAAGAACTCTTCGCGGCTGAGCTGGCTTTCCTTTATAACGCCCTCAAGTGCGGCTTCGACATCGGCATCATCCACCTTGATACCGTCTTTCTCGGCCTGCTGGAGAACGATCTTCTCGTTGATGAGTTTATCCAGAATGCCCTGCCGAACAGTTTCGGCAAGCTGAGGATTCTTCTTGGGGTCGATCTGCTGCGCCGCGAGTTCAGGCTCCACGGCCTTTTCCAGTTCGCGGGACGTGATCATATCACCGTTGACGACGGCGACGATGCGGGAGATGGGAGCAGCAAAAACAGGCTGAGCGACAAAGATGGTAGCCGCGCAAGCAAGAGATATGGCAAGGATACGCAAAGAAAGCACTCCTCATATTCAGTTTTGGTACTCGGTTATAGCCTGTTTTTCCAAGGGTGGCAATGTCTTAATCCCTCACAGCATACGCCGGAGGAAGCCATCTCTCCCTGCTCAATCCTTCAGCCCAGCCAGCAGGGCCCGCGCGGCATCCAGACGTTCCGCCATGGGCAGCGCGCCGTCCAGTGTGGCTTCCAGCGTGGCCGGAGGCTGGAGACGTATCCTGTCCCGATTCGCCATGACCAGCCGCACGATGGATTCCGGCTTCACCCGCTTCTGTCCATCCGCCCACGTCACCCGCACACGGTCAGGCCAGAGGTCGGCACGGGCCACGCCCAGTTCGTTCACCCGGGCCTTGAAGGCCAGCACAGCGAGGAAGGTATCCAGAGCTTCGGGGAAGGGGCCGAAGCGGTCTCGCAGTTCCATCTCCACCGCAGAACGTGCCGCCGCATCCGTGGCCGACGAAAGCATCTTGTAGTATTTCAAGCGTTCATGTGCATCCTCGATATAGGAATCGGGGATATGGGCCGGGATACCGAGATTGATCTCCGTCTCCGTGCGGAGCAGTTCCTCTTCGCCCTTGAGCTTCGCCACCGCATCTTCCAGCATCTCCAGATAAAGATCGAGCCCCACCCGCGCCATGTGGCCGGACTGTGCCTCGCCAAGGATATTCCCTGCCCCGCGCAGGCGAAGATCCTCCATAGCCACCTGGAAGCCCGCCCCGAGGTAGTCCATCTCAAGGATGATGCGCAGGCGTTCGCGGGCCAGCTTGGGGAGATGGTCCGCATCGTTCACCACGAACACCGCGTAGGCCTGTCTGTCCGAACGCCCCACGCGGCCGCGGAGCTGATAGAGCTGACCAAGACCGAACATCTGAGCCTGATCCACGATAAGCGTGTTGGCCCGGGGGAAATCGAGACCGGATTCCACGATGGCCGTACACACCAGCACATCGAGTTCCCCATGCCAGAACTTATGCATGGTATCTTCGAGTTCCTTTTCCACCATCTGCCCATGCGCCATACCCACGCGGGCATCAGGCACCAGTTCCCGCACCATGGCCGCTGTCTGAGCAAGGGTCTGCACACGGTTATGCACGAAGAACACCTGCCCCTGCCGTTCCAGCTCACGCTGTATGATCTGGCGGATAGCGGAACGATCCCGGTCGATGATGGCCGTAGCCACTGGCTTACGCTCTGCCGGGGCCGTTTCCAGCACCGAAAGCTCACGGATGCCGGACATGGAAAGCTGAAGCGTTCTCGGGATGGGCGTGGCCGTCAGCGTAAGGGCGTCCACATTCTTCCGCATCTCCTTCAGCTTTTCCTTATGGCGCACGCCGAAACGCTGTTCTTCGTCGAGGATGAGGAGGCCGAGGTTCGGCAGCTTCACGTCCTTGGAAAGCAAGCGATGCGTTCCTATGAGGATGTCTATGCCACCGCGTTCGGCCGCCTTAAGCGTTTCCGTCTGGCGGCTCTTCGTCACGAAGCGGCTCAGGAGCCCCACATTGATGGGGAAGCCCGCAAGGCGCGAACGAAACGTCTGATAATGCTGTTCGGCAAGAACCGTCGTGGGACAGAGCAAGGCCACCTGACGTCCGTCACAGGCGGCACGGAAGGCGGCGCGCAGAGCCACTTCAGTCTTCCCGAAGCCCACATCGCCGCAGATGAGGCGGTCCATGGGCACAGGCTTGTCCATATCCTCGAAGACTTCCACGATGGCACGTGCCTGATCGGGCGTCTCTTCGAATCCGAACGTAGCCTCGAATTCACGGTACATCTCCCCGATGGGGGAATAACTGAACCCTTTCGCCACCTTACGCCATGCATACATCTGCATGAGGTCCGCGGCCACTTTTTCTACGGCTTTGCGGGCTTTTTCCCGGCTGTTCGTCCATGCCGTGCCGCCAAGCCTGTCCAACGCGGGGGCCGGCCCATCCGCCTTGAACTTCTGCACGACGGAAAGACGGTCCACTGGCAGGTAGAGCCGTGCGCCCTCGGCATATTCCAACAGGAGATAATCGTTCTCCACTCCGCTGGCTCCGGGGCTCATACGATGCAGGCCGCCGAAACGCCCCACACCGTAATCACGATGCACGAGCAGGTCCCCCACGCGCAGATCGTCGTAGCGGTCGAGCCCGCGAAAAGCTCCGGACGCCACACGACGCGTGCTTTCCGCACGAGGCTGGAGCAGCTCTTCACCAAGGATGAGCGTATCATCCCACACCAGCTCGGCCCCCTGACGATAGGGAGCCACGACAGCATAAAGGCCACGGCTGGCAGGATCCCAGCGCAGATTAGGGAGTATGCCATCCTGCTCAGCGAGCTTGAGGAATTTACGGCGCCCACGCTCTGAAGCGAAGGCAAGGATGACCTGCCGATGCGCGGCCGTCCATTTCCGCAGGCCCGCAGAAAGCTGCTGCCATGGGCGATCGGCCTCCGCCTGCCCCGCGAAAAGTTCACCCCAGCTATGGATGGAGCGTTCCAGCATGTCCTCGCCGTTCTGCTCCGTGCCCATGACCAGAGGCTCCGCGTAAAGACGCGGACGCGTGCCCAGAGTCAGCTCTGCCCGGTCGGCATCGCGCATGGCAAGATGCGCAGGCTGGATAAGGCTCGTTTCTTCAGACTGGACACGAAAATGCTCACGCCACTGCTGTTCCGCTTCCTCAAGGCTGTCACGCAGTTCGCGCTGCCCCGGCAGGAAACACAACGTCTCAGGAGCAAACCAGTCATCGAGCGACGTGGCATTGGCATACACACAGCCGGGCAGGAGCCGCATATCCTCCTGCTCAAGAGCGTGTTCCAGCGACGTATGCGAAAAGCTGGAAATGACCTTGCGCTGGGCTTGCGCCTTCCAATGTCTGCGGACTTCCTTTTTCCATACTTCACCAGAGCGGAGAGGAGACACGGGCAGCAGGGTCACTTCGTCGAGCTGTCCCACGGAACGCTGTGTCGTAAAATCGAATACGCGTATCTCGTCGATGGTATCACCGAAGAATTCGATGCGGAGCGGACGTTCGTAACCGGGCGGGAGAACGTCGAAGATATCGCCGCGGCGGGCCATATCACCAGCATGGGCCACCATGGACACACGCTGATAGCCCCACTCCACAAGCTGTTCCGTGAGCAGTTCCGGCGAAACGTCCTCTCCTTTGCGGACCGTGAGCGTGCGATCGTCAAGGATATCCAGAGGAGGCAGAAGCGGTATCATGTTGTCTGCCGTAAAAACGATACCTTTGGCAGAACCAGTACGCAGAGCATAGAGTACGGCAAAGCGCTCGGCCCAGCCTTCACGGCTGAGAGACCGAGGCGTGAACGGAGGCAGGAACACCCACGGACGTTCCCAGAGCGGTGACTCGGCAGGGAGGACGCTCCTGCCAGTTCCGGGAGCCTGTGCAGAAGGTCGCCCGACGGAAAGTTCCGGCGTAAACAGCGTGGTAAGACCACGCATGACAGCCAGTGCGTCCCGACTGCGCACGGCGATGGCCGCACGACGCCCCGAACGCACCGCCTCTGCACCAAGGCGGGCAAGTGTTGCCGAAGCGGCCCGGCTCACGGTGACTGACGAGCCTTCTTCCATACGCCTGAGCAGTGATCCTATATCCATGCTTCCTTCCCGGTTTAAATCACGAAAGGCCGCTCCAGCTCCGTGGGGAACGGCGTTCCTTAGAAATATCAGCAAGCGACAGGAGGCGCAAGGAAGTTAGAATACACCGACCTCCCCCCTTTCCATAAAAAACGTCCGTATCACCGCCCTCTATGCCGATGATTGACAGCCGCCCGGTATTGCCCCATGCTCCGCTCATGCGTAGCCATCCTTCTCACTGCCGGCTCTCTCTGCGCCGTTGCCTCCTCAATCTGCTGGGGGCCTCCATCCTTGCCTTCGGGCTGTGCCACATACACGCGCAGGCCGACGTGACGGAAGGCGGCATCCTTGGTGCTATCCTGCTTCTGCAGCATTGGTTCGGCATCTCTCCTGCATGGTCGAGCTTAGTGATGAATGCGACCTGCTATCTCTTCGGATGGCGCATACTCGGCCGCGACTTCGTCGGATACTCCATCGTAGCTGGCGGCGCATTCTCTGCGGCCTACGCGCTGGCAGAACTCTTACCGCCGCTGTGGCCAAACGCGGCGGAAACGCCTCTGGCCGCAGCAGTCATCGGCGCGCTGTTCGTCGGCATCGGCATAGGGTTCTGCGTCCGGGCTGGAGGAGCCCCCGGTGGGGACGATGCTCTGGCCATGGCCATCTCGCATCTTACAGGGTGGAACATCAAATGGCCGTATCTCATCAGTGACGGTATCATCCTGCTCCTTTCTCTCAGCTATATCCCGGCAGAGCGTATCGGCTGGTCTCTGCTCACCGTTGTTCTGTCCGGACAGATCATCGGTTTCTTCCAGAAGCGCCCTGCCGCCTGACTTCCCGGCTCTCTTCTCCCCAAAAATGCAGGTCGCCCCTTCTGTATGTCGGGCCCTGTTTCGTCCGCCCGCATTGCAAGAGTGCCCTGTTCCCTCCCCTTGTTATAATGATAGACGTCCATCCTTCTCTGACAGGACTGGAATCAGGCCATGAAATTTTCTCTTGCAGGGGCAACTCCTGAAATTGCATGAACTTCCGCCCCTCCTGCATCGCCATAACAGGCGCGACGCAGGAAAACACTGAGCGACAACAGGGCATACCTGTCTCGTTTTTTATCCACGCCTCACGGCAAAGGCTTGACGCCTTGCCTAAAAAAGCATTTTGTGGAAGAGCGCAGTCCGCGAGGATATTCTGCGCCTCCATGATATACTTCATGCCACACCACCGCTCTTTCAGGGGGATCCCATGATAACCAACTGGCCACTTGTTTTCTTTACCGTCTTCTCTCAGTTCGCCACCGGCCTCGCCCTCTTTTCGTGGTGGAAAGATACCCACGATGAGAACCCCAGCCTGCGCGGATGGGGAGCCTCTGCGGTCTGTGCCGCCATCGCACTTATCGCCAGCGGCTTCTGCTTCGGCGGCATCGCATCCGGCTCCTGGCTCATCGCTCAGGTAGCCTGCCTCGTTCTGCTTTTCTGCGCCTATGGATGTTCCAGGGGTGCCTTCATCCTCGGCATTGGTGGCTGGCTCAGCGGTGCCGTCTGCGTCGCCATCCAGATCATCGACGCCATCCCCGGCGAAGTGTTCAGCACCTCCGGCCTTTTCCCCATCTTCCTCTTCCCGCTCTGCACGGTCGTTCTTGGTGCTGTGTTCTCTCAGCTTGTCGTACTGGGTGAGCCGGAAAACCATAAGGATCACCCTGCTGGACGCTTCTACCTGCCTTTGCGTATCTGCCTGTGGATCATGCTCGTCATCACGGCTAACGCCCCCATCTGGCCCTGGGAAGACACCTACATGGCCCGTTCCGCCATCATCCTCATGCAGACTCAGCTCTACTGGATGGGCGTCATCTTCAGCGGCGTAGTGCTGGGCCTTTCCCACATGGGCCGCGTGACCCTCGTCCTTCAGGCCATCGTCGCTTTCGTGAGCATTTTCGGTCTGCGCACTGCCTTCTATGCCGACGGCGTCCATGGTGCCATCGACATGAGCACGCTCTTCCGCGTGATGTAAACATTTTTTCCCAGCGGCACTTTTTCCCGCTGCGGGGCTTGACAAGCAGAAACTCTTATCATAAGTAATTGCCGATGCGTTACAGCGCCATGCGCTGCGCCGCGCGGAGAGGTGTCCGAGTCGGCCGAAGGAGCTCGCCTGCTAAGCGAGTATACGGGCATAAACCTGTATCAAGGGTTCAAATCCCTTCCTCTCCGCCACACATTGAAATCATTGACGATATTGAGATTTTCGGCGGAATCCCGCTGTAAGTTACGATTGTAAGTCAAGTTTCATACGAAAAAGCCCTATCAAGTCGCAAAACTTGATAGGGCTTTTTGCGTATGCATCTCCAGCAAAAAGGCTATTCAAGGAAGAGTATCTCATCTCAGTGATCAACGCAGGACAAGCTCTGAAAAAAAAACTCTCACGCGTCCAGCAAATAGTATGGTCACTATCTCACAGCCCGGACTTCCCTATTCCTTTGTTTTAGAGTTCGGCTGGGAACGCTCGATGTCCATCTGGCAGGCTCCATAGCATTTGCCTCCACCGCAATGGCGGCAGAGCGGACGCTTCTGGACTTCAGGACGCGTAAACAGGGCCTTGAACACGACTCGCAGAATATCGAATATTTTTTTCATAACGAAAAAGCTGACACAGTGAAGGATGCCCGTCAACAGCTACGTTTTCCAGCAAATCGTGGAGGAAGACAAAAACTCTGAGAAGGATCTAGAGGGGCACCTCAACGCCCAAAACAATACCTGGATCGGCTCTAATCCAAAAACAGGTACAAAGGAAGTTCAGGCGGTCCATCCTGCCAAACTTTTCATCAGCCTATCCGCACAGGGCGCGGGAATAGTTCGCAGGCATTGACCGCTTGCCCAGTAACGGCTAGTTATGAAAAGGAACTTTTTATAAGGACATTCCCGGCATGATCAATTCCCATGGCATATCCTCCAGTCTGTCGCACCTGCGTGAACTGCCCATCGGGCTCTTCGATTCCGGAGTGGGCGGCATGACTGTCCTGCGCGCCATGCGGGAACAGCTCCCCAACGAATCTTTCCTTTATCTCGGGGATACGGCCCGCATGCCCTATGGCACTAAAAGCGTGGAGACAGTGCAGAAATATGCGCTCGAAGCCGCCGCCAAGCTGATGGAACGCGGCATCAAGCTGCTGGTCATCGCCTGCAATACGGCAACAGCCGCCGCACTTCCCCTTGTACGCGAAGCCTGTCCCGGCATCGACGTGGTGGGCGTGGTCGAACCCGGTGCCGAAGCAGCCTGCCGGGCCACGCGCAGCGGCCACATCGCTGTCATCGCCACCAGCGGGACTATCCGCGGCCGCGCCTACGAGGAAGCCATCCTGCGCCGTATGCCCGATGCCCGAATCTCAGCTCTTGCCTGCCCGCTCTTCGTTTCCATGGTGGAAGACGGACTGCTCAGCGGTCCTCTGGCCGAAGGTCTGGCCGCACGCTATCTGGATGCCATTTTCCACGATCCCCGGGAACAGGGGCTCGAAGTTCCGGATACGCTCGTACTGGCCTGTACGCACTTCCCTCTGCTGCGCAAAGCCATAGCCCATGTCGTCGGCGAAGGCGTCACTCTGGTAGATTCCGCCGGCAACACCGCACGGGAAGTCCGTCAGTTGCTCAGGGAAAAGCATCTGGCCCGTGGCTCCGGCCCCTCTGTCGGCATGCCGCTCTGCCCCGGATCTGTGCGATTCCTCACCACAGACGATGTTCCGCGCTTCACCCGCATGGGTGAACTTTTCCTCGGTATACCCATTGCCCCCTGCACGGTGGAACAGGTAACACTCTGATGCCACGACTCAAACTCACCATCGCCTATGTAGGTACGCATTATCACGGCTGGCAGATTCAGGCCCTTGCCGATAAGGAAGATCCGCCCACCGTACAGGCATTCGTGGAAGCCGCTGTGGAACGTGTGGCCGGACGCAAGACTCATGTGCAGTGCGCAGGCCGCACCGATACCGGCGTCCATGCCGACGCGCAGGTGGCGCACTGCGATATCCCCGAAGATCGCGTGAACGTGCGCTGGCAGCTCGCGCTCAACACGCTCCTGCCACGGGATATCCGTATCCTCGATGCTTGCATCGTGCCCGATGATTTCCACGCCTGTTTCAGCGTGAAACGCAAGATCTATACCTACTCGCTGTGGCTCGACCATCTGTGTACGCCGCCCAAACTCTACCCCTTCGTATGGGCATGTGGGCCTCTCGACCTCGACCGTTTCGACGAAGCGGCACGCCTCCTCACCGGAGAACACGATTTCGCCGCCCTGCAGAACGCCGGCACCCCGCATAAAAGCACGGTACGAACACTTTACAGCATCACACGCACGCCGCGCCGCACTGCCGAAGCCGCGCTCCCTCCCGGTTGCATGCAGATAGACGTGCGCTTCGAAGGCAACGGATTCCTGAAGCAGATGGTACGTAATCTCGTTGGACTCATGGTGGCCTGCGGCAGAGGCAAGTTCGACACTGCGGATATCCCGGCTCTTCTGGAGTCCGGCGATCGCCGCCGCGCGCCTTTCACAGCCCCCCCGCAAGGGCTGACCATGACCAAGATCTGGTATGAAGGCGATCCCATGCCCGAAGGCTGGCTGAACGAAGGATGATCCATGGAAAAAAAGCTCGTCGTCCTGCCGGAAGAAACTGATTCCAGACTCGACCGCGTC
>JAFWYI010000092.1 GCA_017522745.1 Mailhella sp. | reverse complement strand
GGCTGGAAAGTCATCGGTACCGGCCGCCGTGCTGACCGCCTTGCCGAAATGAAGGAAGTCTTCGGCGACAACTTCCTCCCCCTCGTCTTCGACGTAGGCAACCGTGAACAGGTTCTCGAAGCCTTTGCCAACCTTCCTGAAGAATTTGCAGACATCGACGTACTCATGAACAATGCGGGCATCTCCCTTGCCGGCAAGCCCGTACACGACGCCAACCTCGACGACCTCGAGACCATGGTGAACACCAATATCAACGGTGTGCTCTACTGCTGCAAGGCCATCATCCCCGGCATGGTCAAGCGCGGTCACGGCTACATTTTCACCCTTGGCTCCTATTCCGCCACCTGGCCTAACCCCGGCACCAACGTCTACTCCGCAAGCAAGGCTTTTGTGCAGCTGCTCACCTACGACCTGCGCGAAGACCTTGTGGGCACGCCTCTCCGCACCACCTGCATCATCCCCTCCGTCACGCAGACCGAGTTCCCCCTGGCCCGCATGAAGGGCGACGTTGCCGCCGCGGCCAAGCGCTTTGAAGGCCTCGAGCCCATCCAGCCTTCCGACATCGCCGACGCCGTATGGTACTGCACCAACACTCCCGAACGCATGAACATCAACGAAATTCGCATCACGCCTACCCGCCAGACCTATGGCGCGGCCCGCATGAATCGCGAACCTTATGTTCAGGCATAACGTCTACCCAGAAGGCAAAACGCCATGATCATTGATTTCCGTTGCCGCCCGCCCTTCAAAAGCTTCCTGAACATGCGCCAGTTCAAGGCCGTCAACCCGCAGAAGAAGCTCAGCGGAGAAAGTTTCCTCACCTACGGGCGCGAGTACAATCCCTCTGCCGCCCAGGGCTCCATGGATGAATACATCCGCGAAATGAACGCCTGCGGCATCACCAAGGCCGTAGTCATGCCCCGCGTGAACGACAAGATCGAAGCGGAACCCGTGAAGAACGATGACGCCATCGAGCTTGCGGCCCTCTACCCCGACCGCTTCATTCCGTTCGCCGGCATCGACCCATCCAAGGAAGACGCTGTGGCCGAAGTGGAACGCTGTGCGGCCCTCGGCTGCCGCGGCATCAGCATGGACCCCGGCTTCCTTGCCATGCATGCCGACGACAAGCGCATCGACCCCATCTACGCCGTCTGCGAAGAAAAGGGCCTTATCGCCTCCGTCGCTTCTTCCGGCCTCATCGGCCCGGATATGAGCTACTGCGACCCGCTTTCCATCAACCGCGTTTCCATCCGCTTCCCCAAGCTGAAGATCGTCGTTCCCCACGCCTGCTGGCCCAACACCGGCGGTGCGCTGTGCGCGGCGGCCCTTTCCCGCAATATCTACCTTATCCCCGACAGCTACATGTACACGCACATGGCGTTCCATCAGGAAATCTGCCACGCAGCCAACACCTGGCTCAAGGGCAACCTCCTGTTTGCCAGCAGCTATCCGCTCCAGTCGCTGGCGCAGACCATCAATGAATGGCGCAAGCTGCCCCTCTCCCAGGAAGCCATGCTCCATTCGCTGTACTACAACGCTGCCGAACTCCTTGGCCTCTAGCATCAGAAGATGCCCTTATAAACCTTTCACTTACAGGAGAACTTCATGAACAAGCTCCTCGGTTACGCCCTTCTGGCCGCTATGGCCCTGCTGCCCGTCTCCTTTGCTAACGCTGCCAGCGATTACCCGAACAAGCCCGTGACCATGCTCATTCCCTTCTCCCCGGGCGGTGGCGGCGACATTGCCGTTCGCGTCATCGAAAAGGATTTCAAGGAAGAATTCGGCCAGCCCCTCAGCTTTGTGTACAAGCCCGGCGCCCACGGTGCCATCGGCTATTCCGAAATGGCCACCCTCAAGGCTGACGGCTACACCATCGGCGCCGTCTCCTACCCCCCCCTCCTGGTGAACAAGCTCAAGGGCGTTGGCTTCTACGAAATGGACTCCTTCGACCTGCTCTGCATGCCCGTCCGTGACGACGTTTTCCTTGTTACCGAAAAGAAGAACGGTGCCAAGACCCTGCAGGAACTTATCGACAAGGCCAAGGCCAACCCCAACAAGCTCACTGTGGGCGCCGTGGACGCCCTGCAGTCCTCCCATGTGCCCGCCCTTCTGCTGAAGAAGTCCGGCGTGCCCTATAACATCACCACCTTCAACGGCGGCCCCAAGGCTGTTCCTGCCGTTCTCGGCGGCCATATCGACGCCCTGTTTGCCACCAAGGGTACGGCTATGGGCTCCATCGACGCCTTCAACGTACTCGCCGTCTGCTCCGACGCCCGCGACCCCAACCTGCCTGACGTTCCCACTATGAAGGAACTCGGCTACAACATCACCGGCATCATCGGCCGCGGCTTCTTCGCTCCCAAGGGCCTGCCCGCCGACGTGCGCCAGCGCCTCGAAGAAGGCTTCAAGAAGATCTACTCCAAGCCCGACGTTCCCGGCCGTTACGAACCCCGCGGCATGACCGTGAAGTGGGTGGACGGCAAGGAATTCCGCAAGATGCTCGAAGACTTCAAGCCCCAGGCTGAAGAAGCCATCAAGCTCGACAAGGAACTTTCCAAGAAGTAGTCCGCAGAACAGCTTCGGGAGGGAGTGATCCTGCTCCCTCCTTTTCCAGCCCTGCAAACTCCTTTCAGTCCCCATTTTTCTGCAGCGGCCTTTCCGGCAGAACGGCCGAGGAAGGCCGCTGTACCTTTTTTCCGCCTTTTCAGCACAGTCAAGGTTCATTATGGAAGTTCTCGGCTACTTTTTCGACGGCCTCATCGTCTGCTTTGAGCCGTTCAATCTGTTCCTGATGCTCGTCGGGCTTACCGTAGGTATCGTGGGCGGCATGCTGCCCGGCATTTCTACTGTTACAGCCATCGCCCACTTCATTCCGTTCACCTTCACCATGGACGCGGCCCCGGCCCTCATCTCCCTGGGTGCCGTCTTTGCGGGCGCCACATACGGCGGTGCCAACGCCTCCATCCTCATCAACACCCCCGGCCAGCCGGGCTCCTTCGCCACTACGCTGGACGGCTACCAGCTCACGAAAAACGGCAAAGCGGAACAGGCCCTGTACGCCGCCCTCTGGGGCTCCGTATACGGCGGCATCTTTGGCGGCCTCTGCCTGCTCTGCTTCTTCAAGCCCCTTTCTGTCGTCGCGCTGAAATTCGGCTCCGAAGCCTTCTTCTGGCTGGCCATCTTCGGCCTCACCACCATTGCGTCCCTGTTCCCCGGCAACCTGTTCAAGGGGCTGCTCGGCGGCGCCATAGGCCTTGCCATAGGCACTGTGGGCCTCGACGTCACCACCGGCATGCCGCGCTTCGTCTTCGGCTATTT
>JAFWYI010000007.1 GCA_017522745.1 Mailhella sp. | reverse complement strand
TGATGCGCCTGCGCAAACATCTTTCCGATCAGCGTATCAGTCACGCCATCTGCGACTGGACGGAACGCCGGCTCTGGCTCGGCTTCTCCAGTGAAGCTCAGCCGTGGCTCTGCCTCGACCTGCGCGAAGGTGCCACCCTCTCCTTCGAAGCTCCCACCATCCCCGACGAGCCTGAATGGCCGGCAGAATTCGCCGCCCTCCCCACAGAAAACTGGCGGGAATGGGCCGTACTCACGCCAGCCCTGCGCCGCACGCTCCCCCATCTCGACATCATGGATGCCGGAGCCCTTCTCGCCGACCTTGAGTTCGGCGGCGGCGACGTGTTCCTCTACGAATCCACACGCGATGACGGCTCCCGGCGCTGTGACGTTTCAGCATGGCCGCTCCCCACGCCTCAGCTCGACGCCATGGGCAGCACGTGGACGGAGACTGTGTTCGAATCCCCCCTCGCGGCTCTGGCCAAGGCCGGGGAAACGCTGGTCTACGGTGGTCTGGCAGAGCAGGCCCGGCAAAACGCCGCAAAGCCCTTTGTCACGGAAGCCGCGCGCCTGGAAAAACTCCTGAAAAAGCTGGATTCCGAACAGGAACGCCTTCTTGCCATGAAGGGCAGGCAGGCGGATGCCCTGCTTCTGCAGAGCCAGCTGTGGCGCTTCGGCCAGCATGAGAAGCTCGATTCCGTCACGCTCGAAGGTGAGGACGGCGACATCACGCTCAGCCTCGACAAGAAAAAGACCGTGCGCGAGAACATGATGGACATGTTCCATCAGGCCGGTCGCGGACGCCGCGGTCTCGAACATCTCGAAGTACGCCGCGCCGCCGTACGCGAGGAAAAAGAACGCGCCGAAGCCGCCATCCTGCGCGGACAGGCCGCCAAGACCGGCGTAGGCTCCGGGCCGGATCCCCGCGAAGGCAGACAGGCTGAAGACAAGAAGGGCCGCCCCCTGCCTGCCGATCTGCCCAAGCAGGTGCAAGCCTTCCGAAGCTCCGACGGTTTCCTCCTCCTGCGCGGACGCGACACCAAGGGCAACGGTCTCGCTCTCAAGATGGCCGCCTCCTACGACTACTGGCTGCACACGGCCGACGGTCCCAGCGCGCACGTCATCATCCGGCGCGACCACGCGGCGCAGGACGTGCCGGAACGCACCCTGCATGAAGCCGGTATCCTTGCCGCGCTCAAGAGCTGGCAGAAAGATCAGGACAGCGCCAGCATCCAGTATTCGCTGGCAAAATTCATCCATCCCATGAAGAAAGCGGCCCCCGGCATGGTCCGTATCGACCGCAGTGAAGGCTCCTTCCGGGTTAGGCTTGAGCCCGACCTTGAAGAAAAACTGAGCCGAAGCTGACGTTCCTCTCACCCAAAGCCGGGCTCCCCGGCAGGAGACTCTATGTTCAACGATATGCCCCGCTTCGAGGCCCGGGCCTTCCTGCTCCTGCTGGCCATAGCGACCTTCCTGTTCGGCTGGTTGCTCCAGCCTTTCTTCGACGTGCTGTTCTGGGCTATGGTCATCGGCGTCCTGTTCACGCCGCTGTATCGGGCTTTGCATGAATCCCGCGGGCTGGGCAGCAACCTTTCTGCGCTCATCACCGTGCTTGCCAGCCTGTTCGTCATCATCCTTCCGCTGGCCTGGATACTCTATTCCTGCGCCATGGAAGGACTGCTGCTGTACGAAAAACTTGCCGCAGGCTCATCCTCGCTTGCCGATTCCGTGGACCGCGTGCGCGAGACCTTCCCGGCCCTGCTCGATCTTGCGGCTCGTTTCGGCTACAGCGCCGACCAGCTGAAGGCCACGCTCTCCAGCACGGCGCTGGCGGCAGGCAGTTTCCTTGCCAAGAACGCCGTGGTGTTCACGGGAGGAGCCGCGCATTTCCTCACGAACCTTGCGCTGGTGCTGTATATTTCCTTCTTCCTCGTGCGCGATGGCAGAACGCTCACGGCCCTGCTCATCCGCGCTCTGCCCTTCGGGGACCATCGCGAAAGGCTTCTTTTCCATAAATTCGCCGGCGTGATGCGCGCCACGGTGAAGGGCAGTCTTCTGGTGGCCATCGCACAGGGCACGCTCGGCGGGCTCATCTTCTGGTTTCTCGATATCCACGCCGCACTGCTCTGGGGCGTAGTGATGACGATACTTTCTCTCATCCCCATCGTGGGTGCGGCTCTGGTCTGGGTCCCCACGGCGCTGTTCCTCATCAGTACCGGCGATTACTGGCAGGGCGGGCTTCTCATCGCCTACGGCGCCTGTGTCATCGACCTTGCGGACAACATCCTCCGCCCTGTACTCGTGGGCCGCGAGACCAAACTGCCGGACTTCCTCGTCCTGCTCTCCACGCTGGGCGGCTTCACCATGTTCGGCATGGACGGCTTCGTCACCGGTCCCATGCTTGCGGTCCTGTTCATCACCGTGTGGCAGATATTCATGGAGGAATGCGAGGAGGGGAAGGGGCAGTAAACATACCCCAACCATCAACAGCTCAAAATTTATTTCATTACCAAGTAAAACAATAGCAAATGAAACTCACAGTATCTTTCGACATTATGAACTCATCCGATTGGTGGGATGAAGACTTTGCAATAGAAGCAAACACTATTGATGAAGCCCATTCACTGGCCATTAAGATGGCAAATGACCACTACCATGCGCGCAACATACAATCCATATATCTCTTCCTACCAAATGGAGAAAAGCACTACTGTGATTCGGGTAATATGAATCGTACAACATTCTGTAAAATTGTACCGCCAGACTTTGGAGCTTGGTACGTAACTCCAGCCCACTATCCTACGGAACAAAACTAAGCGCGCCTGTCAGGCGTTCTTCCCTGCCTCACGATCTGGTCTTTTCCTTGTACTGGTGATAACTTCTGTTATCCAGTTCAGGGAGTTTGTCTATGTCGTCTAAACTCAAATCTGCTACCATCCCTCAGACCTCTCAGCTTTTTCTTCCTACCTTTCTCGCCTTGAAGCGGCTT
This sequence comes from Mailhella sp., assembly GCA_017522745.1. Taxonomy (GTDB): domain Bacteria; phylum Desulfobacterota; class Desulfovibrionia; order Desulfovibrionales; family Desulfovibrionaceae; genus Mailhella. The sequence continues at coordinate 1,597 of JAFWYI010000007.1, read as the reverse complement.
GGAGGGTCTGGCAGCAACGACGAAATTGTCAATCAAGTTATTAAAGACCTTAGATTAACTGATGAAATTGCCGACCACCCCCATCTTGGCAGCATCACACAGACCGAGTTACAGTACCGGGTTGCATGGACTAAAACATATCTCAAAAAATCTGGGATAATAGAAAATAGCGCCCGCTCTGTATGGTCAATCACCCCCGAATACAGCGAACGAGACACACTGACAGATGCAGAAATAGAGGCCGCTAAAAAAGGAATTCTTGCTTCGTTGGCTACGGCATCCAAAGTAGAAAACGAGAAAGTGCCTTCTGCAAAGCCTTCTTTTGACTATCCTGAAGAAATCAAACCCTGGCGTGAGCGACTTTCAGATATTCTTCAGAGCATGGACCCGTACGGCTTTGAACGCCTCACCCAGAGACTTCTCAGAGAGTGCGGATTCGTTCAGGTCGAAGTGACGAAAAAATCCGGCGACGGCGGAATAGACGGCACTGGCAAACTGAAAATCAACGGCATCTTCAGTTTCAACGTCGCGTTTCAATGCAAGCGATATAGCGGCTCTGTCGGGGCAAGCGAAATCCGCGACTTCCGTGGTTCGCTCACTACTAGCATTGAAAAAGGAATCCTCATCACAACCGGTACGTTTACCAAGCAGGCAAAAGAAGAGGCATCCAGCCCCGGCAAACAACAAATCGACCTGATTGACGGTGAAGAATTCACCAATAAAATCGCTGAATTCGGCATCGGTGTCCGAGAAGTGAAAACCTACGAAATCGACGAAGAATTCTTCCAGAAAATTTAACGTAAAAAGCCCTCCGCAACTTATCAACGTCGCGGAGGGCTTCCTTATTCATTTATTTTCCTTCACCCACTCCAGCATGCCCCGGACGGCCTCTGCGACCGTCTGGGCACGGACTTCGTCACGGTCTCCGCAAAAATGGAATTTTCGAGCGCGGGTATCGCCGTGCAGGCTCCAGCCTATCCACACCGTTCCCACGGGCTTTTCCGGCGTGCCTCCACCCGGCCCCGCCACTCCGCTCACAGCGCAGGCGATGTCCGCCCCTGTGGCTCGACAGGCCCCTTGTGCCATGCTCCGCACCACAGGCGCACTCACAGCTCCCTGCGTTTCGATATCCGCTTCCCGGACTCCCAGCAGGCCTATCTTGACGCTGTTTGCGTAGGAAATGACACCGCCGACGTACCACTCCGACGAGCCGGGGACCGCCGTAAGCATGGCCCCGATAAGTCCGCCGGTACAGGATTCCGCTGTGGCGCAGGTAAATTCGCGAGCCTTCAAAGCGTCAGCCAGCTCAAGCACGAAAGTTTTGGTATCAGGCATGGCCTCCCTCCTTGCTCGTTTCGCCTGCCTTCTTTCCGCTCATCTGCGAAAGCACCACGCCGCCCACCACCAGTGCGGCCGCGCCGTACTGCATAAACGTCATGTGCTCCTGAAGGAACACCACGCCCAGCACCAGCGAACACACGGGCACAAGGTTCATGAAGGCCGCGGCCTGCCCTGCGGGCATGCCGGTAAGCGCGAAATTGTACAGGCCGTAGCCCAGAAACATCACCGCCGCGCCAAGATAGATGACACAGGCCAG
>JAFWYI010000091.1 GCA_017522745.1 Mailhella sp. | reverse complement strand
TGGAATTCCGGCAAGTACGACTTCGTGGTATGCAATCTGGCTAATCCTGACATGGTAGGCCATACCGGGATCATCGAGGCGGCGATACGCGCTTGCGAGACCGTGGACGCCTGCGTCGAGCGCATCGAAAAGGCTGTGGCGGCTCGTGACGGCATCCTCTGCATCACGGCTGACCATGGAAACGTGGAAAAGATGATCGACGAGGAAGGTCGCCCGCAGACTGCGCACACGCTCAACAAGACTCCCTTCGTCATCATCGACAACGGCAAGGCCGTCCATCTTAAGGATGGCAAGCTTGGCGACATCATGCCTACTCTTCTGACGTACTGGGGCGTCCCTGTTCCCGCAGAAATGACTGGGGACGTTCTTCTCGGTTGACCGATAAGGGCTCTGGAGGCAGAGCCCTTATCTAACGCTCTGCCTCCAGGAGGCTGAAATGACCTACCACGAGCCTGTAAAACCGGAAAGCATGGCACTGCTTTTCGTCTACCTGTGCCCCTATTGCCAGAATGAGCTGGTACTCGTTTCGCCTACGCAGCCCATCACTGTCGCCTGCGGATCCTGCAGGAACAGCTTCCCCATCGTCCCTGTAGATGAGCGTACTGTTCAGTATGTCCACACCATACTTGGAGATGGCAAGGCCGCCGCAGATCCGAACTACTGATCGCCGCAAGGAGGGGAACCGATGCTTCGTCTGTAGCGTCTTAGGCCTGATTTTTCGCTGCAGCCACGACAGATGAAATTTTTACTTGACCCGCCGCGTAACCTTTTCTAAAACACTTGAAGTGCGCTTTTAGCTCAGTCGGATAGAGCAACTGCCTTCTAAGCAGTGGGTCGGGGGTTCGAATCCCTCAAGGCGCGCCACCTTATCAATACTATCCATCCTGATGGATATTTCTTCTTACTCCTGATGACGTCACCGAGTGCATGTTCATCAGGAGTTTTTTGTTTGCCGAGTTGCATCACATCAACGTTCCATGGTTGAGGCTGAGTTTTCCTGCGACAAGGTCTCTCCGCAATAATTCAAGCTCTGTGAGGCATGATTTTTTCGGGCAAAAAAATTCTTTTTCGAAAAATGCAAGAAAACGCTTGACGAGCGGATCGAGTCTTGCTAATTACTCACCTCGCCGAGAGACGAAATGCTCATGTAGCTCAGTTGGTAGAGCGCATCCTTGGTAAGGATGAGGTCGTCAGTTCAATTCTGACCATGAGCTCCACTTCTCAAGGACTTGTCGGGATGTAGCGCAGTCTGGGAGCGCACTTGAATGGGGTTCAAGGGGTCGCTAGTTCAAATCTAGTCATCCCGACCATCGAAAAATACCCCAAGGGAATCTGTTCGCAGGTTCCCTTTTTTCGTTTAAAAGACCATTCCACACACACCGTTGTACGCTACCTCCTGTCTGTATTGCCATTAATCTAAATTTTGGCTAATCTTAAACATATGTGAGGTTTGCCATGATTGCACCGAAACGCACTGTTTTCGCTCTTCTTTTTTCTTTCTTGTTCCTTTGTTTATGCGTGAACTGCGTCCACGCCGATGAAAAAATATGGAGAGCCATCTATGTTGAAGGCGGCGCATTCAGCAACTATCAGAACACCCTCGCGTATACAGCTCGTGGTCTTGAAAAACTCGGCCTCGTGAAAAATGCTGCTGTAGACATCCCCAGCGATAGCGAAAGCACCAGGGAAATGTGGGGCTGGCTTTCTGAGAATGCCAAAGGGCGCATCAAATTCATGCCCGATGGTCATTACTCCGCAGATTGGGACGCCGACGCCCGCCCCCTCCTCAAAGAAGCCATCATCGAGCGCATCCGCAATCGTAAGGACGTCGATCTCGTCATCTGCATGGGCACCTGGTCGGGGCTCGACATGACTGCCGAAGAACTTGGCATCCCTGTATTTTCCATGAGCGTTACCGACGCCGTGACAGCTGGCATCGTTGCTTCTGCTGAAGACTCTGGGAAAGATAACGTCCATGCACAGCTGGAACCCGGGCGTTTCCGCCGTCAGATCGCCATGTTCCATGAGATCTTCAAATTCAAGAAGCTCGGCGTCCCCTATGAGGATACTCCGGAAGGGCGTAATACCTGTGCCCTGAGTGAAATCATTTCCACGGCCAAAGACCTTGGCATCGAGCTTGTATTTGCCACGGCTCCTCTCGATCTCCCTGATGAAGAAAAATCGTTCCAGAATCTCAAAAGCTGTCTCGACAAACTGGCAACAGAAGCGGACGCTCTTTACATCACCTATAATGCGACCCCGCTGCATCGCTACCCTTCCCTGATGAAGTCTATCAACGATGCCGGTATTCCTTCGTTTGCACAGGCTGGTCCCTCTGCCGTGGAATATGGCGTTCTCATGAGTCTGGCACAGGCCAGCTTTGCCGATATCGGTCAATTCGAAGCTGAGGCTATCGCCGCAGTGATAAACGGCAAGAAGGCTAGAGAAGTAAACCAGATCTTTGAACCCGAACTCGGTCTTGCCATCAACCTTAAATCTGCCATGAAGATCGGCTGGAATCCCCCCCTAGAGATCCTTTCAGCCGTTGACGAGATCTACCAGCAGATACCCGAAGATAAATAATGGACACCAGCAGGCTTAGAAAGTTATTCATAGGTGGAATCTTGACTTTGCTCTGCGCGCAGATCCTTTATGGCGCGCTCATGCTGTCAGCCCTCTATAAGCAGTATCAGGAGCCCCTTTTCAAAATAAACGGGCTTCTTTGTAAAGATATGGCTGACCATCTAAGTCTGCTTGTGCGTGTTGGTAAAAGCCTGCGCCCTTCTACACTTGAAAAATACTTTACCCCATTCCGGGGACGTGTAGACGTAGAAAATATCGCTGTTTTCGACAAAGACGAAAACATCCTCTATCTTTGGGGCAAGAAAAGATTGGACTTGTACAACGAGAGCGTAAATTCTTCGCCGCTGTTCGACAATGTAAGCCAATCCGAAACCTCTGATGCCTTTGTAACCTCCTGCCCCATCACCGACCGAAACAACGATACCGTTGGCAAACTCTCTATCTATATAGATAAAAAGCGGACACAGGCGCAGGTAATCGAAAATAGCCATTCTCTGGGCAAAATATTTCTTTTGCTCACCGTTGGTGAACTCGTCTTGCTGGGAGTTCTGCTGTTCTTCTACGGCAAACGTCAAAGCAAGCATGCAAACTGCCCGGAAAAGAAATCCTCAAAGTTCATGCTTCGTGCATGCTTTATGGTTCCGCTTATTGTCGGTCAGCTTCTTTTTCTTGCCGTCCTTACCCCCAATATCACTGCGCTCTATCAGGATCTGACATATAAGACAGGTCATCAGATCACCCGTCAGGTGAGCTGGGATCTGGAGCGCATTGTTGGCCTCGGCATGCCTATCAGCAAGATCAAGGCCATGGATGACTGGCTCACCGAGCGTAAGAAGCATATCGATGCTCTCGGTATCGTTGTCTACGATGAGCATGGACAGATCCATTGCGCCATCGGTAATGAAGGGGCCATTGATTACGAAAAATGGCAGAAGCTGAGAAACCACGCTATTCTGGCGCATCGTGAAGTCCATCACCCTGTCAGCAGTGGTGTGGTGGGTTCTGTTTTTGTGGCCATGGACCCCGAAAAGAGCATGAGCAATGTGCTGGGTGTGATGCTTGACAACCTCACCCTCACCATCGTGACTGCCCTCTTCCTTTCAGAGCTGATATTCCTCCTTGTCATGAGTTCCGGCGGGTTGGCTGTAATGGCTGCCTCTTCGGATTTCATGCGTCCCATCATTTTCGCCTGCCTGTTCGGAACCGAGATGTCCATGTCCTATGTCCCGATACGCATAGGCGAGCTCGGGCTGGATCTTTTCGGGCTACCCCCGGACGTAGTCTCCGGTCTACCGGTTTCCAGTGAACTTTTCATGGCTGGCGCGGCCATGCTCGTCGGTGGCTTCTGGAGCCAGCGTTCTGGATGGCGCCCCATGCTGTTCAGCGGTCTCCTGCTTTCTTTCGGCGGTGCCATCCTCAGCTGGATGGCTACGTCGCCACTCCCCTTCATCCTTGCCCGCGGCTTCTCAGGCCTTGGTTACGGCTTCATCAACCTATCTGCTCAGGTTTTCGTCATCGCGCATTCCAGCGCTTCCAGCCGGGCTCGCAATCTGGCGTTCATGTTTGCCGGGCTGTACGCAGGAACGCTGTGCGGAAGTGCCCTTGGCGGTCTTATCGCGGACCGTCTTGGCTATCAGGCTGTATTCCCCGCCACCGCCATCCTGCTTATCCTGCTGGTCGTAAGCCTGTGGCAAATCCTTCCGCGTGAAAGCTGGCAGAGAGAACAAAGTAGTGAGCGGCTTACGTTTAAAGAAACCCTTGAATTCTTCAAGGATAGACGTATGGGCGTCCTTCTGCTGTTCTTCATCATACCCAATGCACTGATCACCGTCTGCCTGTTCCAGTTCTTCGTTCCCCTGTCCCTGAGTCAGGCAGGAACCTCTCCGGCCAGCATCGGGCGAGTGTTCCTTGTTTAC